>JAYVNF010000181.1:0-1707 GCA_043758575.1 Rhodoferax sp. | reverse complement strand
CCACCAGTACCAGGAAGAACACCATGAAGGCATTGCGGTGGTCGTAGCCGGGGAAGTGCAGCATCAAAAGCGCGGGCACATGGCTCATGCCGTAGATGCAGACCATGATGCCCCACTGCAGCTTGGCGTTGCGCTCCAGAAAATGCTGCGGCTCATTGCCCAGGGCGCTGACCACCGGCAGGGCCAGAAACACAAACACCGGGATGAACACGGCAAACATGTCGAAGTGCTCGGCATAGACCAGCCAGTACTGCATGGGCAGCACCACGAAGAAGGCCAATACCAGGCTGCGGTGGTCGCCCCGGTGTGTGGGGGACAGCGTCAGAAATTCGCGCAGGGCAAAAAAGGACAGGGCGCCAAAGAGGCTCAGCGCCACCCGGTTGCCCACCATCCAGCCCAGCCAGAACACCAGCACCATCAGCCAGCTGCTGCGGATGATGCCGTTGATGCTTTGCAGGTTGGTGCGGCGGCGTTGGGCCTGCTCCTCGTCGGCAAACTCCTGGATGGAGAAGGCAAAGGCCGTCACGCTGGCCAAGAGCAGCAGGCCGAACACCAGCACAAAGAGCGCGCCTATCTGCTGTGTGGGGGGAAGGTTTTTTAAATAAAAATACATGGCTTGAAATGGGCAGGGACCAGGCGCGGGTACGGCAACAGGCGTGCTGCAAAGGTCTGCACGCTACACCTCGCGCAGAGCGATCACGGCCGAACGCGCGCGCTCCAGAAAGGCGCGGCGCTCTTCCTCTGCGCCCAGCTGCAGGGGCGTGCCAAAGGTGACTGAACAGAGTACCGGCACCGGCACCACCTCGCCCTTGGGCAGCACATGCTGCACATTGTTGATCCAGGCCGGCACCAGCACCGCCTGCGGATACTTTTGGGCCAGGTTGTACAGGCCGGCCTTGAAGGCCTGCGGCTCGCCGCTGTGGCCACGCGTGCCCTCGGGAAAGAGGATCAGCGAGTCGCCCCGGCCCAGGGCGTCCAGCAGCGGCTCCAGCGGGTCTTCGTCGGCGCTGCGGTCGCGCGACACATAAATGACGTTGAAGACCTCGGTGGTCAGCCACTGCTTGAAGGGGGTTTTGGTCCAGTAGTCGCGCGCCGCAATGGCGCGCGTGCTGTGGCGCAGCTCGCGCGGCAGGGCCGCCCAGATCATCAGCAGGTCGGCATGGCTTTGGTGGTTGGCAAAGTAGATGCGTTGCTCGGCCTTGGGCGGGCAGCCATACCAGCGCGCCTGTGCACCGGTCAGCACCCGTATCAAACCCAGCAACAACAACGCCATCAACTTCGCCAGCATGGGCGCGATGATACAGAGCGCCATTGGCTTTTCGCCGCTTGTGCCTGCGGCAATACCCTTAGTCCTTGTGGATGACGGCGCAGGCCAGGCGCGGACCCGAATTGCCTGTGGGCTGTGTCTTCATATCATCCGGGTCGCGGTGCACGATCAGTCCGTGGCCAACCACATCGGTCACGCCGCTGCCCACTGTGACGGCGCTGGTCTCATACTGAAATTTCGCCACGCCGTTGCTATCCGACTGCAGGCTCTTGAGGTCGCCGGCATGGTGTTCGGCGGCATCAAAGCCACCATGCGGGTGGCCCTCGGGATTGAAGTGCCCGCCCGTGCTCATGCCGTCGCCGCTGGAGCAATCGCCCTTGTCATGGATGTGAAAGCCGTGCGCGGTGTTGGGTGCCAGACCGCTTACTTCGCCAGAGACC
>JAYVNF010000180.1:0-5600 GCA_043758575.1 Rhodoferax sp. | reverse complement strand
ACGGCTGGAAGCGACCTACAGCGCGCCCTACCTGGCCCACGCTACGCTGGAGCCCATGAACTGCACGGCGCAGTTCAAGAACGGCCAGCTGCAGGTCTGGGCACCGACCCAGGTGCCCGGTTTTGCGCGTGCCGTGGCCGCGCGTGTGGCCGGTGTGGACGAGGCCCAGGTCACCCTGCACGTCACCTACCTGGGGGGCGGTTTTGGCCGGCGCCTGGAGATGGACTATGTGGCGCAAGCGGTGCGCGTGGCCCTGGCCTGCGATGGCCTGCCGGTGCAGCTGCTGTGGTCGCGTGAGGAAGACATGGGCCACGATTTTTACCGCCCCATGCAGGTGGCGCAGCTGCGCGCCGCGCTGGACGCACAGGGCTGCGCCAGCAGCCTGCGCATCCACTCGGCGGGCGACGCCATTACGCCGCGCTGGCTGGAGCGCGGCCTGCCCAGCCTGGCCGGGCCCATTGACATGCCGGACAAGACCACGGCCGAGGGCCTGTTTGATCTGCCCTATGGCTTTGCCCACCAGCACATGGCCCATGTGGCCACCAGCGAAGGGGTGCCGGTGGGCTTCTGGCGTTCGGTCGGGCATTCGCACAACGCCTTTTTTTCCGAGAGCTTTGTCGATGAGTTGGCGCATGCGGCAGGCCAGGACCCGCTGGCGTATCGCCAAGGCTTGTTAAAAGACGCACCGCGCTATCTGGCAGTGCTGAACCTGGCGGCAGAGCAGGCCGGCTGGGGCCAGCCCTTGCCGCCTGGGCGCGCGCGCGGCCTGGCCCTGCATGGCGCGTTTGGCTCCATCGTTGCCCAGGTGGTCGAGGTGTCGTTGCAGGACGGCCAGCCGCGCGTGCACCGGGTGGTCTGCGCGATTGACTGCGGCACCGCCATCAACCCGGGCTTGATCCGGCAGCAAATGGAGGGTGGCGTGGTGTTCGGCCTGACGGCGGCGCTGTTTGGCCGCATCGACATCCAGGACGGCGTGGTGCAGCAAAGCAACTTCCACAACTACCCCGTGCTCACGTTGGCGCAGGCACCTGATGTAGAGACCTGGATCGTGCCCAGCACGCAGGCGCCGGCCGGTGTGGGTGAGCCCGGCGTGCCACCGATTGCGCCGGCCCTGGCCAATGCCCTGTTTGCGCTCACGGGCAAACGCCTGCGCAGCCTGCCCTTGCAGCTTTGAACGGCAGCCGCACGCACAGCCCTGCCTGTGCACTTGCTGCCCTTGGGGCCTGTATCCGACCCTTTACGCCCAACAGACCGAAGCGTGGCTGGCGTACCAGCCCGCCAGCTGCGCTTGCACCGCTGCCTCGATGCGGTTGCGCCGTATCTTCATGGTCGGTGTGAGAAGGCCGTTCTCCACCGACCAGGCCTGGCGCGCCACCACCAGCATGCGCAGCTGCTCGTAGTCGGAGAGCTGGTTGTTGACTTCCTTGAGCAGCTGCGTCAGTGCCAGCTCCACCTCGGCGCGCAGCTGCGGCTCGCCCAGGCGTGGGCGCAGCGCCTCGGCCAGCAAGACCATGGCGTAGGGCGCAGACTGGCCCACCCCCGAGACCATGCTGAGCTCGATCATGGCGTGGGCGTTGAGCAGGTTTTCGATAGGCGCCGGTGCCACGTATTTGCCCTTGGAGGTTTTGAACAACTCCTTGACGCGCCCGGTCAGGCGCAGCAAGCCGTTGGCATCGCGCTCGCCCTTGTCACCGGTGCAAAAAAAGCCGTCGGCGGTAAACACCTGGGCGTCCAGCGCCGGCTGCTTGTAGTAGCCCAGCATCTGCCCCGGCGACTTGAGCAGCACCTCGCCTTCTTCGCTCAGGCGCACCTGCACGCCGGGCATGGGAATGCCCACGCAGCCGGGCTGGGAGAACTGCGGGGTGGAGACATGCGAGTAGGCAAAGTCCTCGGTCATGGCATAGCCCTCCATCAGGTTCAGACCGAGGCGGCGGTACCAGGCCACCAGCTCGGCCGGAATCGGCGCCGAGCCGCTGGCGGCCAGCAGCACCTGGTCCAGGCCCAGGCCCTTGCGTACTTTGCGCCCGACCAGGCGGCCCAGCAGGGGAATGCCAAGCAGGAACGCCAGTTTTTTCTCCGGCACCTTGTGGAACACGCCTTGCTGGAACTTCAGCCACAGGCGCGGCACCGACATGAAGACATTGGGCCGCGCGCGGTTCAGGTCCTGCATGAAGGTGTCCAGCGATTCGGCGAAGTACACCTGCGTGCGCCCGTCCACCAGCGCCGTGCACTCGACCCAGGCCCGCTCAAAAATATGCGCCAGCGGTAGGTAGGACAGCAGGCGGATCTCGACCCCGGCGCCTATGCTTTGCTGCAGGTAGTGGTGCATGCCCACGCTGGCCGCCGTGGCGGCGGCAAAGCTGTGCATCACGCCCTTGGGCTCTCCGGTGGAGCCCGAGGTGTACATCAGGATGGCCACATCGCTGGGCGCACGCATCACCCGCCCGGTGAGCGGCATGGTGCGCCGGGTGATGGTGTCCCAGCTCTCAAAAGGCGTGGCCGGTGCCAGCGGCATGGCAATGCAGGGCAGGCCGGCCGGAATGCCGGCGGCCTGCAGATCCCACAGATCGAGCTTGCCCACAAACAGCAGGCTGGCGCCGCTGTGCTGCAGCACGTAGCGCACCGTCTCGGCGGTCTCGGTCGGGAAGATCGCCACCGTGGTGGCCTCGGTCAGCCAGATCGCCAGTTCGGCAATAAAGAAGTGGGCACAGTTCTTGGACAGAATGGCAATGCGGGCGCCGGGCTCCAGACCCAGGGACTTGATGTGCGTGGCCATGCGCCGCGCCTGGTCCATGGTCTGGGCCCAGGTGTAGTCCTTCATCTGACCGCCCCCTACGGGCTGTGACAGAAACACCTGGTTGGCCCGCGCTAGCTCGTGTTCGTACACATAGTCCAGCAGCAGCTTGGGTGCTGGCGTGGAGCGCTCTTGGTGGGGATCGGAATGCATGCATTGCATTGTCCGTAAATCCTGAAAAATGGCTGCGGTGCTTACCCTATCGGTATTAGCCCGACCTTAAGCCATGGTCCAATGGGGCATGAATCCTGATGCCGACAAACTCTGGGCCGCGCCGCAATGGGCCTTTGCCATTTTGTTGGCCATGCTGGGCATGCTGGGGCCGTTTTCCATAGACACGTATTTGCCCGCTTTTGCCGGTATTGCCGCATCCCTCGATGCCACGCCGCTGCAGATGCAGCAGACCCTGTCGGCCTATCTGTTTGGCTTTGCCTTCATGAGCCTGTTCCATGGGTCGATTTCGGACAGCCTGGGGCGCCGCCCGGTGGTGCTGTGGGGCTTGGCCGTGTTCACGCTGGCCTGCATCGGCTGCGCACTCTCGCACAGCATTGGCCAGCTGATTTTTTTCCGCGCCCTGCAGGGCCTCTCCACGGGTGCTGGCATCGTCGTCTCGCGCGCCATCGTGCGCGATATGTACCCACCCTCGCAGGCGCAAAAGGTGATGAGCCAGGTCACCATCTTCTTTGGCGCGGCACCGGCGATAGCGCCGATTCTGGGCGGCTGGCTGTTCATCCACGTGGGCTGGCACGCCATCTTCTGGTTTCTGTGTGGCGTGGGCGTGGTGCTGTGGCTGGCCAACTACCGGCTGCTGCCCGAGACCCTGCATGTGGCGCAGCGCCAGCCCTTTCACCCGAAGAACCTGCTGGCCGGTTACTGGCAGCTGGGTTCGGACCCGCGCTTTCTGTTGCTGGCACTGGCCAGTGGCGTTCCCTTCAATGGCATGTTTTTGTACGTGCTGAGTGCGCCGGTGTTTCTGGGCGAAAGCCTGGGCCTGCAGCCTGAACACTTCTTCTGGTTTTTCCTGCTCACCATAGGCGGCATCATGGTGGGTGCCTGGGTCAGCGGCCGCGTCGCTGGCAAGCTCACGCCCGCCCGCCAGATCCGCAACGGTTTTGCCATCATGCTGGGCATTGCGCTGGTCAACCTGGGCGCCAATCTGCTGTTCCAAGCCGATGTGCGCTGGGCCCTCTATCCGGTGTGCATCTTCGCCTTTGGCTGGGCCATGATGGTGCCGGTGGTGACGCTCTTGGTGCTGGACCTGCACCCCGAGCGGCGCGGCATGGGCTCCAGCCTGCAAATGTGCATAGGCTCTACCGCCAACGGCCTGGTTGCTGGCGTGGTCTCGCCCCTGGTGATGCATTCGCCCGTGGCCCTGGCCGCCACCTCGCTGCTGCTGATGGGCATAGGGCTGAGCGCCTGGCTGTTTGTCCGGCGGCGCTGGCCGGACATCGGGCAGCAGGTGGTGCACGTTTAGCGCTGAAGGGCAGCGCACTGCAGGGTAGGGCAGGCGAGGGAAAGCTAAGGCAGGACGGCGCAGGGCCTGAACCTGGCCCCGCCACTTTGTAAGCAAAAAGCAAATCCCTCGCGCGCCGGGTTGCGCGACCCTAAACTGCGGCATCGGCATGACGCCCTTATTTTTTCCACCATCCATGTCTATCCCATTCTTCTCCACGGTTATCGCCGCCTGCGCTTTGGGCGCCGGCAGCCTGTCTGCCGCTTTGGCACAAACCAGCACCGCCCCAGGGGGCACGCTCACGGTCGTCGCCACCGTGCCGGTGCTTGCACCGCCCCCGCCTGCCGCTCCCCCTCCAACTTCCGCGCCTTCCACCAAACTGGGTCAAGGTGAACAAGACATTTCTTTGGCACTGGCCAAGGCCGAGCTGAGCAAGCTGGGTATCACCCACCCGACCAGCGCGCAACTGGATGCCGCGCTGCATGGCGGCACGGTGCGTACGGCCCGCGGCAAAAGCGTGCAGCTCACCGGTGTGCTGACCCAGCGCCAATCCGGCATGGGCTGGGGCCAGATCGCCCATGCCATGGGCTTGAAGCTGGGCGCGGTGGTCAGCGCCGCCAAGAGCGGCGGCAAACACCATGAAACCGAGCACCAGGCCTCTGGTGGCAAGCATGCGAAGCATGGCAAGCACGAAGGTGTGCAGACGTTTGCCCACAACCAATCTGCTGAGTCCGCCCATGCAGGCGGCGGCAACACCGATGGCAATGGTGGGAGTGGCGGCAATGGTGGCTCCCATGGTGGCAGTAAAAAATAAGCGCCCATGAAAATTGCCGCACTCTTTTTATTGGCCAGCATGGCGGTCTCTTCTGGCGCGGCGCTGGCCGGCAAACCGGACTGGGCTGGCAAGGGCAACCCGCACCAGCAGGCCGATAACGAGGTCCAGATCGGCGCCTACTTTGGCGAGCGCCAGCGCGTGGAAGTGTCCAGCTACTACGAGACCCAGGGCCGTTCGGGCAAATGCCCGCCTGGACTGGCGAAAAAACACAATGGCTGCCAGCCCCCCGGCCAGGCCAAGAAGTGGCAGCTGGGCCGTCCGCTGGAGCGCGATGTGGTGTTCTACCCGGTACCCAATGCGGTGGTGGTACGCATCGGTGTGCCGCCTGCGGGCTACCGCTATGTGCGTGTGCTCAACGACATCTTGCTGGTGGCGATTGCCAGCAATGTGGTGGTGGATGCCATCGAGGATTTGATGCGCTAAGTCAGGTGCGCAGGGTGGCGCTGGCTGCGTAGGCCGTAGGCCGGCGTTGCGCAATGTTGTCGCGTGCTTGCGCGGCTGACGCTATCCATGTTTTG
>JAYVNF010000179.1:0-5606 GCA_043758575.1 Rhodoferax sp. | reverse complement strand
GAGAGGGCGCGTTCCACTTCACCGCCGAAGTCGGCGTGTCCGGGGGTGTCAACGATGTTGATGTGCGTGCCTTCCCAGGTCACGGCGCAGTTCTTGGCCAGAATGGTAATTCCACGCTCTTTTTCAATCGCGTTGTTGTCCATCACGGTGTCGACCACTTTTTCGTGCTCGGCAAAGGTGCCGGATTGGCGCAACAGCTGGTCGACCATGGTGGTTTTACCATGGTCAACGTGGGCGATGATGGCGATGTTTCTAATTTGCTTATGGCTCATATTTCACTTTCAAACATTCATTAACTGCTGCTGTAGCAGGGATTCACTGACCTCGGGCGGACTCAAGAGCCGCGTGGGGATCAACTCCCCGCCTTTCACATGCGCCGTGCCCAACAGAGCGCGCGGTTGCTCGGCAAAAACTGCCACTGCCTCCGCATCGCTCCAGGCACCACGCCTGCGCATTCCACTCAAAAACCGTGCCGCATTCTCGGCATCCAGCGTGACCACGGTGTGACCCGCCAAAAGCGCCTCGGGCGCCTGCACACAGGCCAGCCGTTCTGCATCGCTCATGGCTTCCAGGGCCGCCACACTCACGCACTGCGTTTCATCGAACCCACCGGTACGGATGCGGCGCAGTGCGCTCAGGTGGGCGCCACATCCCAGCGCCTCACCAATATCCTCGCCCAGGGTCCGGATGTAGGTGCCTTTGCTGCACGCCACCACCAGGTCCACTTCAGGCTTGTCACCACCCAGCCGTGCCTGCACGACCTCGATGCTGTAAATCGTCACATGGCGCGCCTCGCGCTCAATCTCTATGCCGGCCCTTGCATACTCATACAAGGCTTTGCCGTCCTTCTTCAGGGCACTGTGCATGGGCGGCACCTGGGCTACTGCGCCGGTAAATTTCCGCACCGCCACTTCCAGCTGCTCCGTACTCACTTGCACAGCGCGCTCTTCAATCACTTCACCTTCGGCATCCGCCGTGCTGGTCTTGATGCCAAGACGCAGCGTGGTCGCATAGGCCTTGTCGGCATCCAGATGCATCTGGCTGAACTTGGTGGCTGCACCAAAACAGATGGGCAACACACCGGTAGCCAGCGGATCCAGCGTGCCGGTATGGCCCGCCTTCTCGGCCCGCAGCAGCCACTTCACTTTTTGCAAGGCCTGGTTGCTGGAAAAACCGATCGGCTTGTCCAACAGCAAGACGCCATGCACAGGCCGGCGCTGCACTTTCACGCGTTGCTGGTTTGCCTTACCGCCCTGGGGAGCGGCAGTCGCACCCTGGGGAGGCTCGACAGCTTGCATGCTCAGTCCTCTTTTGCCTTGCTCGCGACCGCCTTGGCAATCAACGCATTCATGTCGGCCGCCCGCTCCACCGTCTGGTCAAACAGGAAGTGCAGCGTCGGCACGGTGTGGATATGCAGGCGCTTGAACAAGCCAGCGCGCAAAAAGCCCGCCGCCTGGTTCAAACCCTCTGCGGTCTGCACCGGGTCGCCTACCAAGAGGCTGAAAAACACCTTGGCATGGGCATAGTCGGGTGTGACCTCCACCGCCTGGATGGTCACCATGCCCACCCGCGGGTCTTTGAGCTCGCGCGCAATCAGCTCGGTCAGATCGCGCTGGATCTGATCGGCCACGCGAAAGCCGCGGTTGGGAGTGGATGACTTCTTGCGCACCATGTCTTGAACCGCTTACAGCGTACGTGCGATTTCGCGCACTTCAAAGAATTCGAGTTGATCGCCTTCGTTGATGTCGTTGTAGTTCTTGAGCTTGATACCGCACTCGAAGCCTTCCTTGACTTCGCGCACATCGTCTTTCATGCGCTTCAAGGAATCGAGTTCGCCGGTGTAGATCACCACGTTGTTGCGCAGCAGGCGGAAATGCGAGCTGCGGTTGACAAAGCCGCTGGTAACCATACAACCCGCAACCGTACCGATCTTGGAGGCCACGAACACGGTGCGGATCTCGGCCGAGCCGATAACCTCTTCGCGCTTCTCGGGGGCCAGCATGCCGGACATGGCTGCCTTCAACTCATCGACGGCGTCGTAAATGATGTTGTAGTAGCGCACATCGACACCATTGTTCTCGGCCAGCTTGCGCGCACCGGCATCGGCCCGCACATTGAAGCCGATGATGATGGACTTGGAGGCAATCGCCAGGTTGACGTCGGACTCGCTGATAGCGCCCACAGCCGTGTAGACCATCTGCACCTTGACCTCTTCGGTCGAGAGCTTGAGCAGCGACTGGGCCAGCGCTTCTTGTGAACCCTGCACATCGGCCTTGACGATGATGGGCAGCATCTTGACGTCGCCAGAGGACAGATCGCCAAACATGTTTTCCAGCTTGGCGGCTTGTTGCTTGGCCAGCTTGGTGTTGCGGAACTTGCCAGCGCGGTAGGTGGCGATTTCACGGGCCCGACGTTCGTCGGACATGACCATGAATTCATCGCCGGCCTGCGGCACTTCGGTCAGGCCCTGGATTTCCACCGGAATGGAAGGACCGGCCGACTTGATGGCCTTGCCGTTTTCGTCCAGCATGGCGCGCACGCGGCCATAGGTCTGGCCGGCCAGCACCACGTCGCCGGCCTTGAGCGTACCGGACTGGATCAGCACCGTGGCCACAGGACCGCGTCCCTTGTCCAGCTGGGCTTCGATCACCAGGCCCTTGGCCATGGCTTCCACCGGCGCCTTGAGTTCCAGCACTTCGGCCTGCAGCAGCACCTGTTCCAGCAGCGCGTCAATGCCCATGCCAGTCTTGGAGGACACGGCCACAAAGGGAGAGTCTCCACCGAATTCTTCGGGCACCACTTCTTCAACGACCAGCTCGTTCTTCACGCGCTCGGGGTTGGCATCGGGCTTGTCCGACTTGGTAATGGCCACCACGATAGGAACACCAGCCGCCTTGGCGTGCTTGATGGCTTCCTTGGTTTGCGGCATCACGCCGTCGTCGGCAGCGACCACCAGAATCACGATGTCAGTGGCCTTGGCACCGCGCGCTCGCATGGCGGTAAACGCCTCGTGGCCGGGGGTGTCGAGGAAGGAGACCATGCCGCGCGGAGTTTCCACGTGGTAGGCACCAATGTGCTGAGTAATGCCACCGGCTTCGCCCGCAGCCACTTTGGCGCGGCGGATGTAATCCAAGAGCGAGGTCTTGCCATGGTCAACGTGGCCCATGACGGTGACCACAGGCGCGCGCGGCAGGGACTCTGCCTGCTGACCCTGGGTTTCGTCATCGGTAAAGGCTTCCGGATCGTCCAGAGCGGCAACCACAGCCTTGTGGCCCATGTCTTCCACCAAAATCATGGCGGTGTCCTGGTCCAGCGGCTG
Organism: Rhodoferax sp.; assembly: GCA_043758575.1. GTDB lineage: Bacteria > Pseudomonadota > Gammaproteobacteria > Burkholderiales > Burkholderiaceae_C > Allorhodoferax. Next base: position 2,287 of record JAYVNF010000179.1, on the reverse strand, counting down.
GTTGATGGTGACCATCTGGCCCAGCTTCATCAGTTGCTTGATGACCTCGGAGGCCTTGACGGCCATCTTGTGGGCCAGTTCAGCCACCGTAATGGTTTCGGGCACGTGCACTTCCAGCACGCGGGTTTCCACCGGCGCCTGCTGTTGCGACTGGTCATGGCCGCCACGGTCATTGCTGCCGCGACGCCCACGCGGGCCACTGCGCCAGTTGGTCGAACGACCGGCACCGGCACCGGTGTCGCCACGGGTCTTGAGTTCTTTTTTCTTCGCAGGATCGCCCGCCCAGCTGCTGGACAGCTTGGCCGACTTGACTTCCTTGTTGGCGCCTGGCGCCGCAGTTGCAGCCGCACCGGCAGCAGGCTTGGCACCTGGCTTGGGTACCACGGTTCCGGCTGGTGGCTTGTGCAGCGTGCCCTTGATGCCGGCCTTGGCTGCGGCTTCGGCACGGATTTCTTCGGGGCGCTTGGCCACCAGCACGCGCTTGGGCGCGGACATCATGGTGCGGATCGCAGCGGCTTCGGCCTCGGCCTTGCGGCGGCGGTCGCCCAGATCGGCGGCGCGCGATGCGTCCTCAATCGCCTGGGCCTTGGAGGCAGCGGCGGCAGCAGTGGCTTTTTCAGCGTCCTGCTCGCGTTTGAGTTCGGCAGCGGCAGCGGCAGCGGCGGCCACGGCTTCGTGGTCAATCTCGGGCACGGGTTTGGCCTTGGCCTTGACCTGGGGTTTGGTGGCGGCGTCGCGCGCCGCTTGTTCCTTGGCGGCCTGCACATCAGCAGCCTGCTTTTCAGCAGCCTCGCTGGCGGCACTGGCGGCGCGGACTTCCTGCTCTTCGCGGTCCTTGCGGCGCTGTGCCAGTTCTTCCTCTTGGCGACGAATGAATTCGGCCTGGTGACGGGCTTCCTCTTCGCGGCGGGTCAGTTCAGCGTGGTCCACCGCCGGCACTGCATGCCCCTGTTCAACTTCTTCATGCTCCATGCCGTCCATGGGTTGGTCGGTACCGTCTTCGCGGCGCACAAAGGTGCGCTTCTTGCGCACTTCCACCTGGATGGTGCGGGCCTTGCCGCTGGCATCTGCCTGCTTGATCTCGGTGGTCTGCTTCTTGACCAACGTGATCTTCTTGCGCTCGGGCGCGGCAGTACCGTGGCTGCTTTGTAAATAGCTCAGCAGCTTGTGCTTGTCGGCTTCGTTGAGTGGGTCGGTGGCAGCGGTCTTGGCTACCCCGGCCGACTTCAGCTGCTCGATCAGCGTCTCGGTGGATTTTTTGAGTTCATTGGCAAACTCGGCGACGGTCGTACTGGACATTTGTTACTTAACCTTTGGCGTCGGCTGGCAGAACCTTATGGGTGCTGCCCGCCATTTCTGGACTTCTATTGCATAACCATTACTCTTGAGAAGCGGCGTCATTGGTAAACCAATGTGCGCGCGCCTTCATGATCAGGGCGGTGGCCTCTTCAGCGGTCTGGCCGGTGATGTCGGTGAGTTCATCAACCGCCAGATCGGCCAGGTCGTCACGGGTGTGAACGCCCTGGTCGGCCAGCTTGCCGATCAGCTCCGGTGTCAGGCCTTCCAGATCACGCAGGTCTTGCGAGACCCCTTCCACACTTTCTTCGTGGGCGATTTCCATGGTCAGCAAGGCATCTTTGGCACGGTTGCGCAGCTCATGCACCGTGTCTTCGTCGAAGCTTTCAATTTCCAGCATTTCCTGCAGCGGCACATAGGCCACTTCTTCCAAGCTGGTAAAGCCTTCGGCAATCAGGATGTCGGCGATTTCCTCGTCCACATCGAGTTTTTCCATGAACAGGCGGCGACCGGAATCGGTTTCCACGGCCAGCTTCTGCGCGCTTTCGGCGGCGTCCATGATGTTGATCTTCCAGCCGGTCAGCTCGGAGGCCAGGCGCACGTTCTGTCCGCCGCGGCCAATGGCGATGGCCAGGTTTTCCTCGTCCACCACCACGTCCATGGCATGGCGCTCTTCGTCCACCACAATGGAGGAGACGTTGGCCGGAGCCAGGGCACCAATCACAAACTGGGCGGGGTCTTCGCTCCACAGCACGATGTCCACGCGCTCACCAGCCAGCTCGTTGGTGACGCCGTTGACACGGGTGCCACGCACGCCGACACAGGTGCCGATGGGGTCCACGCGCTTGTCGTGCGAGAGCACGGCAATCTTGGCGCGCGAACCGGAGTCACGGGCGCAGGATTTGATCTCCAGCAGGCCTTGTTCGATTTCGGGCACTTCCTGGCGGAACAGCTCGATCATGAATTCGGGGGCCGAGCGCGACAGCACGAT
>JAYVNF010000178.1:0-16559 GCA_043758575.1 Rhodoferax sp. | reverse complement strand
CAGCGCTCCTGGCACCCGACATACTGCCCAGCTTCAGCGTCGCCGAGCTCGCCGCCCGGGGCGCCCTGCTCGACGCACCGGCAGACCAGCACAGCGGCCCGCTGGCCCTGATCGAGCTGCAAAACGGCGATGCCCCGGCGCAGTACGTGGTGGGCACCGAGAACTTCTACGCCATCACCCGCTACAACTGGAGCAGCTACTACGCCATGGCCGTGATCGAGCTGGGCCAGGCGGTGGCGCAGGCCATGGCGAACCCGGCCCAAACCGATCCCGCCGTGACAAAATAAGGCATGGCCACAGACCCCGTCGCCGCCGACAAGATGACGCTGGACCGCAACGACGGCAGCGCCACCCTGGACCTGTACCGCGCCGCACTCGGGCCCCTGCACACCGACTACTACCTCAAGGCCTTTACCCGTTTCGATGCGGCCGGCAAGGCTGGCCCCAGCTGGAACTGGAGCGCGGCCCTGCTGACACTGAACTGGATGCTGTTGCGCCGGCTCTGGGCACCGGCCCTGGCCTATGTGGGCGGGCTGGCCGCTTGCTTGCTGCTGCTGTTTGGCATTGGGCGCCTGGTGTTTCAGCTCAGCGACACCAGCCAATGGGCCCTGCTGGCATTGGCCGCGTTGCTGGCGCTGATGCTGCCCGGCGCCTATGGCAATGCCTGGCTGTTTGCCGCCTGCAACAAGAAGATGCAAGCCGCTCTGACCGCATCGGCGACCCTGGAAGAAGCCTGTGCCCTGCTGAGCCAGAACGCTTGCACGCGCAAGCACCTGGGCGGCCTGGCCGCTGGCAACCTGACGCTGCTGGTAGCCATCGCCGCCATCGTGCTGAGCTGGCCCAGCAGCAGCGCACTGCCCCTGAAAACCAGCAAGATGGAGCAAGCGCGTTTGGCGACGGTGGCAACTGCAGAAAGTGGGCTGGCTGCGCAATCGGTGGCGGCGTTGGCGGCATCTGCATCGGCACCTGCGTCTGCATCTGGGCCCGCGCCTGCGCCCGCAGCCTCGGTTGCTGCGTTAGCTGATCTCGCATCCCCTGCTTTGGCAACGCTACCGATAACAGCCACTTCCGCCCCGCTCACCGTTGCGGCTTTGGCCTCTCAGCCGAGCATGGTGGTCGTACCCACACGCTCCAGCCAGGGTCGGGTGCAAGCGGCATTGCCCGTGGCTGTATCTGCATCGCTGCCCTTATCTGCACCTGCATCTGCATCTGCCGCAGCACCGGCGGCTGCGCCAATGCCGGCAACAGCAATGGCAAAAAGTGCCTCAGCACCTCTAACCATCCAAGCGCCTATCGCGCAAAACACCAAACCATCCAAGCCCTCCAAAGCCGAGCTGCGCGCTAAGGCCTTGCTGGCGAAGAAGGAAAAGCTGGCCCAGGCCAAAGAAGCCAAAGCGGCCGCAGCACGTCTGGCAGCCAAGCCCAAGGCTGAGCCAGCGTCTGCCACCACCGGCATCGCCGTTGCGCCGGCTGCGTCTGTTGCGCCCGTTGCACCTTCATCATCGGCCGCCGCCCCCGGCGCAAAGTTCCTGATCAACGTCGGCCTGTTTGCCGATGCAAACAATGCCCGCAACGCCTACACCAAGCTGCTGGATGCAGGCCTACCGGCTCTGTCACGGGAGTTGAAATCGGCCAAGGGCCTGCGCACGCGGGTACGTGTAGGGCCCTTTGAGAGCCAGGCCGAGGCAGACAGCGCGGCAGAGAAAATCCGTGCGCTGCGGCTCGATGCCGCTGTCGTCAAACCCTGAAATTTTTCGAACTGAATTTCACTTTTTGATGTGACTAGCGTGAACGCCAGTGCGCCTCAAAGTCGAAAGAAATTTGGCGATGGTGTTTGATCGACAGCAGATGAACATGTTCATTGGTCTGCGCGTACAGCACTGAATAATGGTCCATGACGTACTCGCGCAGGCCATCGGGTTCAGCGAGCACTGCCTTCAATTTGGTGCGCAACACATCCAGGGCATTGGCGGCCTCAACCGACCCTACGGCCCGGTTGAAAAATGGTCGACCCATGCCGGGAAAACGCTCCAGATTCGGAATCACGGTGTCGAGTAGTTCGTCCAATAATCCATCGAAGGCTTGGGCCGCCTGCGCCTCCGTCAAGAATCGTTCAATCTCAGCGAGATTGCGCTCAAAATTGGCCGATAACTTGACGACAAGCATTTTTGCCAATGTCGATGTACCTCTTGGAATCAGGCGCTGCGCCTGCGCTTGATCGACTGGATGGCGCTACGGGCATCCTTCAACCGGCCAGCGGCAACATCGTCGAGTCCCTTGGATGCCTCGTCGATCAAGAGCAAATGGATACGTTCACGTTCCAGCTGGTGGTAGTAGTCCAGCCGGTCGGAGTCGATCAGCGCGACATAACTTTCCCCGTTTTTCGTCACAATTTTCTCTGCGCCCGCCTTGACTGCTTCAGCCAACTCAGAAAAGTTGGCTCTGGCCTGTGAGAGCGGGATAACGTCGCTTGCTGAAATTGCCATGGCCGTCTCCTGAGCAGCACATTGTGTGCAAGTATTTGTGCAGTATAGGCGCTTGATTAAGCTTGTCAGCTTGCTGCTGCAAGCACTGGAATAGCCGCAACTTCAACCCAGGCTGACCTGCTCAAACAGCGGGTGCAAGGCATCCACCCAGGACTCCACCTCTTCTGCGGCCACATGCAGATGGTCCAGACAAGCCTGGCTGTGCTGCGCCCATTCGCGCTGCTCCTGCACGCCTTCATGGTTTGCCACCAGGTGCTCGGCCACCAGCCCCATGGCCACCAGGGTGCGCACTTCGGCGGGGAACTGGGTGTCGGCCAGCACCGTGAAATCGTGGTGCAGGCGCACTGCGGTCACGGTCACGGCGGGCAGGCACCAGGTCTTGGCAACGATGGCCCCCACCACCGCATGGTCGGTGTGGTGGGCGGCATTTTCGGTTTCGGTAAAGCTGCGGTCCTGGCGCGCCAGGGCCTCGGCCAGCGTGCCGGCGTAACCCTTGATGCCTTGCATCATGATGGGAATGCCCACGTGGCAGAACAGGCCGCAGGTGTGGGCCACATCGGCATCCACGCCGTAGAGCTGTCTGGCAATAAAGCCCATGGCGATGGCACGCCGCGTGGAGGTCTCCCAGAAGTGCTCCAGCAGCGGTGAATTGGTGCGTATGGCCTGGCGCGTCAGAAAGCCGGTGAGCAGGCCCACGGTGGGGCCCACGCCCAGCATGGAGACCGCCTGCGCCACCGTGTCGGCGGCGCGCGCGCGGCTGTACAAAGGGCTGTTGACGGTGCGCAGCAAGGAGGCGGCCATGGCCACATCGCTGCCGGCAATGCGGGCGATTTCGGCTGGATCGGGGTCGGCCTGGCTCACCTCCTTTTGCAAGGCGGTGAGCAATTCCGGACAGGGCGGAATCAGGATGTTGCGCAAAGGCCCCTGCTGCCGGGCCCGGTCTAGCTCACTGTCAATGTCTGCGGCGATCATGCATACCCTTTTGGCATGCATTATCCGGCCAACTGTGTTGGGCTACGCACCTGCTACGAGGTACTCGCGGCTGATGTGGGCGCCCAGGTCGTTGACGCGGTCCAGGAACTGCGTGAGGTAGGCGTGCAAACCCGTGGCCAGGATCTCGTCAATGCGGCCGTATTTCAGCTCGGCGCGCAGCTTGCCGGCGCGACGCAGGGTTTCGCTGTCCGGGTTGCTGGAGACCAGGGCCAGGTTGTTGACCACCTCGTTCAGGCTGGCATGCAGCGAGCGCGGCATGTCGGGCTTCAGGATCAGCAACTCGGCCACGCGCTCGGGTCGGATCACGTCGCGGTAGACCTTGCGATACACCTCAAAGGCCGAGACGCTGCGCAGGATGGCGCTCCAGTGGTAGAAGTCGTACTCTTGGTCGCGCGCGTCCGCCGCGCCGTAAAAGTCGCTTTGCACGGCGTGGAATTTCACATCCACCAGGCGCGCCGTGTTGTCGGAGCGCTCCAGGAAGGTGCCCAGGCGCATGAAGTGCAAGGCTTCGTCCATCAGCATGGTGCCCACGGTCACACCGCGTGAGAGGTGCGAGCGGAACTTCACCCACTCAAAGAACTGCGACGGGTCGGCATCGAACTCGCTGCTCTTGATCATGCGTTTGACTTCCAGCCAGGTCTGGTTCTGGGTTTCCCAGACTTCGGTGGTGAGCGCGCCGCGCACGGCTCGCGCATTCTCGCGGGCCGCGCCCAGGCAGGAGACGATGGAAGACGGATTGCTCTCGTCCTTGACCATGAAGTCGATGACATCACGGGCCTTCACGTCGCCGTATTGCTTGGTGTAGGCGCCGGTGAGTTCGCTGATGCTCAAGAGCCCTTGCCAGCCCATTTGGGCCACGGCATCGGATTGAGGCAGCAAGGATGTCTGGTAGTTCACATCCAGCATGCGCGCGGTGTTCTCGGCCCGCTCGGTGTAGCGGGACATCCAGAAGAGGTGGTCGGCGGTACGTGACAGCATTTTTTTAGTTCTCCAAGATCCAGGTATCTTTGGTTCCACCGCCTTGCGATGAGTTCACCACCAGCGAGCCGTCTTTCAGGGCCACGCGGGTCAGGCCGCCGGGCACCATTTGCACGGTCTTGCCGGAGAGCACATAGGGGCGCAGATCGATGTGGCGTGGCGCAATGCCGCTTTCCACAAAGGTCGGGCAGCTCGACAGACTCAGCGTAGGCTGGGCGATGTAGCCGCTGGGATTGGCCAGCACGGCCTTGCGAAAGTCTTCAATCTCGGCCGCCGTCGACGCCGGTCCGACCAGCATGCCGTAGCCGCCAGCACCGTGCACCTCTTTGACCACCAGGTCTTTGAGGTTGGCCATGGTGTAGGCCAGGTCGTCCTTGTTGCGGCACATGTAGGTGGGCACGTTGTTCAGGATGGGTTTTTCACCCAGGTAGAACTCGATCATCTGGGGCACATAGGGGTAGATCGACTTGTCATCGGCAATGCCGGTGCCCACGGCGTTGCAGATGGCCACGTGGCCGGCGCGGTAAGCCTCCAGCAAACCAGCGCAGCCCAGGGTCGAGGTCGGGCGGAATACGGTCGGGTCCAGGTAGTCGTCATCGACGCGGCGGTAAATCACATCGACCCGGCGCGGGCCGCGTGTGGTGCGCATGTAGACGAACTTGTCCTTCACAAACAGGTCCTGCCCTTCCACCAGTTCCACACCCATTTGCTGGGCCAAGAAGGCGTGCTCGAAATAGGCACTGTTGTACATACCCGGAGTCAGCACCACGACCGTCGGCTCATCGGTGGTCTCGGGGCTGCTGGCACGCAGGGTTTCCAGCAGCAGGTCGGGGTAATGCGCCACCGGTGCCACGCGGTGCATGCTGAACAAATCGGGAAAGAGGCGCATCATCATCTTGCGGTCTTCCAGCATGTAGGAGACGCCGCTTGGCACGCGCAAATTGTCTTCCAGCACGTAGTACTCGCCATTGCCCTTGGCGTCCGGGGCGCGCACGATGTCCACGCCGGAGATGTGCGAATAGACGTTGTGCGGCACGTCCACACCCACCATCTCGGGGCGGAACTGGGCATTGTTCTCGATCTGCTCACGCGGGATCAGGCCGGCCTTGAGGATTTCCTGGTCGTGGTAGATATCGTGGATAAAGCGGTTCAGGGCGGTGACGCGCTGCACCAGGCCTTTTTCCATGCTCAGCCATTCGTGCGAGGGGATGATGCGGGGGATCAGGTCAAAGGGGATCAGGCGCTCGGTGCCGGCACCGCTCTCGTCCTTTTCGCCGTAGACGGCGAAGGTGATGCCAACGCGGCGGAAGATCATTTCTGCTTCTTCGCGGCGCTTAGCCATCATGTCGCCGGGTTGGCGCGCCAGCCATTCATCGTAGATCTTGTAGTGATCGCGAATCTGTTCACCCTTGGAGAAGAACTCGTAGGGCAGCTTGGTGTACATCTCGTCAAATTTCTGCATAAATCCTCTTGAACTCAATCTCTGTTGATCTTCTAAGCAAGCTTCGCACCAACATACTAACCCGATAGACGCACGAATTTGTGCACTGTCATGGAACGCGGTGGCTCCAGTAGTGCATCTGCACGGTGCGGCTGCAATCCGTCTCTGCCGGCAAGTCCGAGCGCCAACGCATGGCACCGCAATGGGGTGAGTCGCGCACCACTATATTGCGCTGCAGGTAGCACTGCATCACAACGTCGGCCGGATGGCCATAGCGGTTGCGGTAGCCCGACAGCACCCAGGCCCAGTGCGGCTGCACTGCCTCCAGAAAGGCCTCGCTGCTGGAGGTCTTGCTGCCGTGGTGCGGCACCAGCAGCAGGTCGGCACGCAGGGCCGCGTGCGCTGCCAGCAAGGCCTCCTCCTGCGGCTTTTCTATATCGCCTACCAGCAAGGCCACTTGCGCCGCCCGGCCTGCAGCCTCTGCACTCTGGATGCGCAGCACACAGGACACGGCATTGGGCGTGTGCGACCGGTCGTAGTCAGCCACTTGCGGGTGCAGGATGTCGAACTGCACGCCATCCCACTCCCAGTGCTGGCCAGCCGTACGGCGTTTTGAGCGCGGGGCCGGGCGCAGGCTTTGCAACCGGTCATCTGCGGCAATCGAGCTCAGCAAGGTGGCCTGCGGCTGCATGGCCAGCACGGCCGCAGCGCCGCCCACATGGTCGGTATCGCGGTGGCTCAGCAGTACCATGTCCAGCCGGGTGTGCTGGGCCTGCAACAGGGGCAGCAGCACGCGGTGGCCGGCATCGCTGTCCAGGCTGTAGCGCGGGCCGGCGTCATACAGCAGGGCATGGTGTGCGGTGCGCACCAGCACGGCGTTGCCCTGGCCTATGTCGGCCGCCAGCAATTCGAATTCACCGGCCGGTGGCAGCGGCGCTTGCCACAGCAGCACCGGCAGCAACAGGGGTAGGCCCAGCAGCCGCAGCGTCCAGGGCAGGCGTGCCACCAGCAGCACCCCGCCCAGTACACCGGCCGCCGCCAGCCAGGCTGGCGCTGCGGCCAGCGTCAACGTGGCCCAGGGCAATGCGGCCAGCCACTGCAGCACCAGCATCAGCAGCGCAATGGCGCCGCCCGCCAGCTGCCACAGCAGCGGCAACGCCACGCCCAACATGGCCAGCGGCGTGACCACCAGCGTCACCCAGGGAATGGCAAAGGCATTGGCCAGCAGGCCGACCAGCGAGACCTGCCCAAACAGCAACAAGGTCAGCGGCGCCAGCGCCACCGTGACCACCCATTGCTCGCGCAGCAGGGACGCCAGGTGCGACGCCACGGCACGCAGCCCAGACCGCCAGCGTGCTGGCGCAGCCCCTGGTACGGCCCCGTCTGCGCTGGCCGGCGTGGCACCCTGCGCATCGGCGTGCGCGCCAGCCTGCGCCACACCGCCATCGGTGGCGAACAGCACGCCCACGGCTACAAAGCTGAGCCAAAACCCGGCCTGCAGCAAGGCCCAGGGGTCGCTGGCCACCACCACCGCGCAGGCCAGCATCCAGGTTTGCGGCCAGGGCCAGCGCACCCCGCTGTGGCGCAACAGGGCCAGGCTGGCCAGCATCAGACAGGTGCGCTGCGCCGGTATGCCCCAGCCGGAAAACAGGGAATAGGCACAGGCCAGCAGCACGCCGCCCCACAGTGCGGCGAGGGGTGCGGGAAGCAGCATGCACAGGCGCACCGAGCGGCGCCAGCACCAGCCCACGGCCCAGGCCGCGCCCCAGGCAAACATGGTGATGTGCAGGCCCGTTATAGATGCTGACCAGATGCGCCACGCCAGTGGCCCGAAACACATCCCAGTCCACCCGGTCTATGGCGGCCTGGTCGCCCACCACCAGCGCCGCCACCAAGCCGGCCGCCTGGTGCGGCTCCACATGCGCCAGGATGCGTTCGCGCACACTTTGGCGCAGCAGCGCCACCGGGTGCCAGCCGGTCTGGCCCAGGCGCTGCGGCGGCGCATCGGTGGCGCCGCTACGCACGTAGGCACTGGCCTGCACACCGCGCTCCCACAGCCAGAGCTCGTAGTCAAAACCAAAGGGGTTGCGGCTGCCATGCGGTGCCTTCAGGCGCAGCGTCAGGCTCCAGCGCTCGCCGGCCCGCACCTCACAGGGCTGGCGCTGCGGGTCCCCGCCCTCGCCGCCAAGGGAAAAAGTACCGGCATACCAGCCGACATCGATGCTTGCAGGCACTGCTGTGGCGCGCCCGTCCAGCGTGGCCGATTCGGTCGCCAGGGTGAAGCGCAAACCGGCCTCATTGCGCTGCGGCATTTCGCTGACCACGCCCACGATGCGCAGGTCGCGCCCCTCCAGCGCCGGCTCCAGGGCCTGGGCATCAAAGGCCAGGCTGCGCAGGCCAGTCGTGGCAAAACCCAGGGCGGCGGCGCACAGCAGCCCGGCCGCCAGACGACGTGGCAGCACACGCCAGCACAGGGCCAGGGCCCATAGCAAGCCCGGCATCAACAACAGACCGTAAACCCAAGCCGGCCACAGTGCCTGCTGCTGCAGCTGCCAAGCCGTGCCCAGCACCCAGCCCAGCAGCGCGGCAAATGGCGCTTGGCGCGCCGCTGGTGCAAGGGGATCAAAGGCCTCAGACGTGGCCCACATACTAGCTCTCATCCGGACATGGCCCGCCTCTTGCTTTTGCCTAGGCGCGGCTGTAGTGGCCGTTACCCAAACTCTTGCTACCATCGAAGCGAACTGCAGCAGCCTCCCAGGCACAACGCATCCATTTAAGAAGACCCGCCCATGTCCATTCACGCAGCGCTCAACCACGTCACCCACTACAGCTATGACCGCCTGGTCAACCTCGGCCCCCAGGTGATACGCCTGCGCCCGGCACCGCACTGTCGCAGCAAAATCATTTCGTATTCGCTCAAGGTCGAGCCAGAACTCCACTTCATGAACTGGCAGCAAGACCCGTTTGCCAACTACCAGGCACGCCTGGTGTTTCCCGAAAAGACGCAGGAGTTCAAGGTCACCGTAGGCCTGGTGGTGGAGATGGCGGTCTACAACCCCTTCGACTTCTTCCTGGAGCCCGAGGCCGAAGAATTCCCCTTCACCTATGCCGAAGAGCTCAAGGACGAGCTCATGCCCTACCTGCTGGCCGACCCGATGACGCCGCTGGTGGCCGAGTACCTGAAGAAGATCGACTACACCAAGCGCCGCAGCGTGATCTTTCTGGTCGACCTGAACCAGATGGTGCACAAGGATGTGAACTACACCATCCGCATGGAGCCCGGCGTGCAAACGCCGGAAGAGACCCTGACCAAGGCCAGCGGATCCTGCCGTGACTCGGCCTGGCTGATGGTGCAGCTGCTGCGCAACTGCGGCCTGGCCGCACGCTTTGTGTCGGGCTACCTGATTCAGCTCAAACCCGATGTGAAGGCGCTGGACGGCCCCAGCGGCACCGAGGTCGACTTCACCGACCTGCACGCCTGGTGTGAGGTCTATCTGCCTGGCGCTGGCTGGGTTGGCCTGGACGCCACTTCCGGCCTCCTGGCCGGTGAAGGCCACATCCCGCTGGCCTGCACCCCGCAGCCCTCGGGTGCTGCCCCCATCGAAGGCGGCGTGGACAAGAGCGAGGTCGAGTTCCACCACCTGATGGAAGTCACGCGCCTGTACGAATCGCCGCGCGTCACCAAGCCCTACACACCCGAGCAGTGGTCGGACGTGATGGCCCTGGGCGAGAAGGTGGATGCCGAGCTGATTACCGAAGACGTGCGCCTGACCATGGGCGGCGAGCCCACTTTTGTCGGTGTCGATGACCGCGAAGCCGCCGAATGGAACACCGATGCCCTGGGGCCAACCAAGCGCGGCTTTGCCACCGCACTGGTGCACAAGCTGCGCGACGAATACGGCCAGGGCGGCTTTCTGCACTTCGGCCAGGGCAAGTGGTACCCGGGCGAGCAGCTGCCGCGCTGGGCCCTGAACATTTACTGGCGTGCCGACAAGGAAGTGGTGTGGAGCAACCCGGCCCTGTTCACCGACGAGCGCGACCCCACCCACTACACCAGTGCCGACGCCGGCAACTTCATCCGCACGCTGTCGGCCAAACTAGGCCTGACCGACAAGTACGTAGAAGCCGCTTACGAGGACACCTGGTACTACCTGTGGCGCGAACGCCGCCTGCCGGTGAATGTGGACCCTTTTAATTCAAAGCTCGATGACGAGATGGAGCGCTCGCGCCTGCGCCGCGTCTTTGAGCAAAAGCTTGATTCCGTGGTTGGCTATGTGCTGCCCGTGAAACCCGCCACCGGCCCGCGCCTGACCGGCCCGGAGTGGACCACCGGCCCCTGGTTCTTCCGCGACGAGCGCATGTACCTGATGCCGGGCGACTCGCCCATGGGCCTGCGCCTGCCGCTGGACTCGCTGCCCTGGGTCAGCGAGGGCGACTACCCCTACCTGATTGAGCTGGACCCCACGGCGCCGCGCGGCATGCTGCCGGCACACGCCAGCTTTGCCGCGCGTTATGCACCGGGTGCCAATCCCACAGCACCGTATGCCAGCACAAGCGGCCATGCAGGTAGCGCCGCGACTGGGCAGGCTGGCACTGCAAGCGGCACTGCTGCAGCAGCCCAGGCCGCTACAGCCAACGGTGCCAGCGCGGTACGCCGCGCCAGCGACGCGCCCTACCTGGCCCGTGTCGGTGAGAAGAGCGAAGCCGTGCGCACGCAGCAAAGCCGCGCCGCCAGCAGCAGCACGGCAGCCCACGCCCAAAGCCCAGCCCAGGCTGAACCGACCGACTTCGCCCGCGAACCCAAGCGCCAGGAATCCGCCCACTGGATCACCCGCACCGCCCTGTGCGTGGAAGTGCGCGACCCGCGCCGCGCCAACGGCCCCAAGGCTGAGGCCGTGGGCAAAAAGTCCGGCGTGCTGTACGTGTTCATGCCACCGCTGGAGCTGCTGGAAGACTACCTGGACCTCTTGGCCGCCATCGAAGCCACGGCCACCGAGCTCAAAGTCAAAATCGTGCTGGAAGGCTACCCGCCCCCACGCGACCCGCGTCTGAAGCTCCTGCAAGTCACCCCTGACCCGGGCGTGATCGAGGTGAACATCCACCCGGTCAACAACTGGAAGGAGCTGGTGCGCAATACCGAGTTCCTCTACAACGCGGCGTTCGAGTCGCGCCTGTCGGCCGAGAAGTTCATGACCGATGGCCGCCATACTGGCACCGGTGGCGGCAACCACTTTGTGATGGGCGGCGCCACGCCTTCTGACAGCCCCTTCCTGCGCAAGCCGGAATTGCTGGCCAGCCTGCTGCTGTTCTGGCACAACCATCCCAGCTTGAGCTATTTGTTCAGCGGCATGTTTGTCGGCCCCACCAGCCAGGCCCCGCGCGTGGACGAAGCCCGCAACGACCAGCTCTACGAGCTGGAAATCGCCATCGAGCAGATCTACAAAAACCGCGAGCTCTACGGCCAAAGCATGCCGCCGTGGTTGGTGGACCGCACGCTGCGCAACATCCTGATCGATGCCACCGGCAACACCCACCGCAGCGAGTTCTCCATCGACAAGATGTACTCGCCCGACTCCTCCACCGGCCGCTTAGGGCTGCTGGAACTGCGCGCCTTCGAGATGCCGCCGCACCCGCACATGAGCAGTGTGCAGCAGTTGCTGCTGCGCGCCCTGGTGGCGCGTTTCTGGAAGGCGCCTTACAAGGCACCGGTGACGCGCTGGGGCACCGAGCTGCACGACCGCTTCATGCTGCCGACCTTCATCAAGATGGATTTTGATGACGTGATGGCCGAGATGAATATGGCCGGCTATGCCTTTGACGCCAGCTGGTTTGCGCCGCATCTGGAGTTCCGCTTCCCGCTCTTGGGCTCGATCCAGACCATGGGCATCGAGATGTCCCTGCGCAACGCGCTGGAACCCTGGCATGTGATGGGCGAAGAAGGCGCTCCTGGCGGCACTGCCCGCTATGTGGACTCCAGTCTGGAGCGTGTGGAAGTGCGCGTCAGCGGTTTGAACGAGAGCCGCTACGTCGTCACCTGCAACGGGGAAGCCTTGCCCATGCAAAGCACCGGCACCGTGGGCGAATTTGTCGCCGGTGTGCGCTACAAGGCCTGGAACCCGCCCAGCAGCCTGCACCCCAGCATTGGCGTGCACGCGCCGCTGACCTTTGACATCGTGGACACCTGGATGAAGCGTTCTGTTGGCGGCTGCCAGTACCACGTGGCGCACCCGGGCGGCCTGAGCTACGAGAGCTTCCCGGTCAATTCATTTGAGGCCGAAAGCCGCCGCATGTCCCGCTTTGCCACCATGGGCCACACCACTGGCGAGATGGTGATTCCGCCGGCCACCATCAACGTGGCGGCCAGCAAGGAATTTCCGTTTACACGGGATTTGCGGCGCGGCTAAGCGAGCGCTGTTCTGGGGTTCATTGCCAGAGGCGATAGCTCCAGAAGCCCTCGTCTTCGGCAATGCGCCGGTACAGCTCGTCGGGCGTAAAGCCGGTGATGCGACGGGTCTCGCGGCACAGGTGGGATTGATCGGCGTAACCACTGGTCTCGGCCAATTCAGCCCAGCGCGGTTTGCCAGCAGCTGCGCCGTCTGACATGCCCCGGAAGAACGCCTGCTCGGCCCGGCCAAAACCACGCAACTCGCGCATGGGTATGCCGGCCCACTGTTTGATGCGGCGCTCTGCCTGGCGCAGGCTGCGGCCCGCGGCCGATGTCGCCGCGCGCAGGGCCAGGGCTTGCGCCCAGTCCTGGTAGTGGTGCAAGTGCAGCGGCAAGGTGGGGCGTGCGGCCTGCCACGGGGGCTCCAGGAAATCTTGTATGCATTCGACCCGCGCACCATCATCGGGCTGCACCATGACACCCTCGCACATTGCAGTCCAGGGCGCGGGAAATACATCGTGCACATCCACAAACCGGTCCACATAGTCCATCGATGCCAACCCCGTCAGGCTGTGCAGCGCATCGGGCATCAGGATCAACATCATGCCGTGCCCAGGGCCCGGATTCCAGGACAGCATGGGCTGGGTGCTTGGGCCATGAAAGCAGATGCGTGCGGGCACCGGCTTGCGCGGTCCGTCCAGGCACGGGTCGGTCGCAAAAGGCAGCAACTCACTGACACCCTCAAACCACCAACTGATGCTGCAAAGCGGGCTGGCAGGAAAGTAATTGAAACGCTGGGCATCGTTCAAGTCAGCGCCAACGGTGTTGCGCGACAGCACGCCGCGCATACAAGTCATCAACGCGCGGCGCGGCAACCACATGCGGCTGCGGGTGGCAAGGGAGATCGCGCTGGTTGATGGCATGTAAAAAATTCTAACCCCGAGGCCAAGCTGCGGCCTGGGCACCGCTTGCCGACCCCGTGGTGTCGCAATCGTTCTATACCTCTTGCACAACGCCCACCACAATCGACCGCATGAAAGCACATGCTTACCCCAAACCTCCCGGCCCCACCTCCCGATGGCTGGGCTTTGACCTGCTGCAAGCCATGCGGCGCGACTACCTGGGCTTTGCCAGCACGTTGCAGCGCGCGTACGGCGACATCAGCTACATGCGTTTGGGAAACGAGCGGGCCTACGATCTGCACTCTCCCGACCTGGTGCGCCAGGCCTTGGTGGACAACGCAGAGCATCTGATCCGCTGGGAACGTGGCATCGAAGTCTTTGAACAGGTGTTTGGCAAGAGCGTGCTGGTGACCGAAGGCAATGTCTGGCAGCGCCAGCGCCGCATGCTAACGCCAGCCTTTGCGCCCAAGCGCGTAGCCGGCTATGCCGCGCTGATGCGTGCAGCAGCTTCGGTGGCGCTGGACGCGGCCGTACCGGCAGACGCATCCCGGGCGCAGGTGCCCATGGATGCCTTGTTTTCGCGCCTGACCATGGACGTGATTTTGCGCACCCTGTTCAGCCATGTCGGCACACAGGCACGCACGCACGCGGCCAGTCTGGCAACGCAAACTTTGGGCGAAAACGCCATGCGCGAAATGTTTTACCCCCTGACCCTGCCCGACTGGCTGCCGCTACCCGGCAAGGCCGCCAAACGGCAGGCACTACGCACCCTGCAGGACTTGGTGGGGCAACAAATTGGCCAGCGCAGGCACGCATCCAGCGGCACGGCGCAGGATGATTTACTGGCCCGCTTGCTGGACTTGCGCGATGAGCAAACCGGTGAGGCCTTGAGCGAGCGCGAGGTCTTTGACCAGTGCATGGTGAGTTTTCAGGCCGGACATGAAACTTCCGCCACCGCCCTCTTGTGGTGGAGTCGCCTGCTGGCAGAGCACACCGCTGTTGCACAGCGCATCCACGCCGAGCTGGACCAGGTGCTGGCGGGGCGGGACCCCACACCCGAGGACTTGCCCGCTTTGGTGCAGCTGGGCGCCAGCCTAAAAGAGGCCATGCGCCTGTATCCGCCCATCGCTGCGGTCATGAGCCGGCGCACCACGCGCGACATAGAGCTGGGCCGCTGGCACATTCCAGCGGGCGCCCTGCTGCGCATCACGCCCTGGGTGCTGCAACGCGACCCACGCTGGTTTGCAGAGCCCGAAGCCTTTCGCCCGGAGCGCTTTTTGCCCGATGCCGCTCCACCGCCCCGGGGCGCCTGGATGCCCTTTGGCGCGGGCCCGCGCGTGTGCATAGGCCAGCACTTTGCGATGCTGGAAATGACACTGGTGGCCGCCATGCTGCTGCAGCGCTATCGCCTGGTCTTGCCGCCCGATGCACCTGCCTGCGAGCCGGTGCTGAATGTCACACTGCGTCCGCGCGGCGGGGTGCGGCTCTGGCTGGAGCGGCTGGGCTAGCGCGGCTTGCGGCGGCAGCTGAAAATCGAGCTGAAACACAAGGAGCTTGCATTGGAAGAAATCAGCTGGAACGAGTTCACCAAGGTGGAAATCCGCGTGGGCCGGGTGCTGAGTGCCGAGGTGTTCGCCGAAGCGCGCAAGCCGGCCTACAAGCTGATGATCGACTTTGACGCCGAGGTCGGCATTCGCAAATCCAGCGCCCAAATCACCGCGCACTACACGCCGGAAAACCTGCTGGGCAAGCTGGTGGTGGCGGTGGTCAACTTTCCCAAAAAGCAGATTGGCCCGCTGATGTCGGAGTGCCTGGTGACCGGCTTTTACGATGCCAATGGCGATGTGGTGCTGTGTGTGCCAGACAGGCCGGTGGCGCTGGGGACCAAGTTGCTCTGAAGCTACGGCGAATATTGCTGCAACTGGGAAGCAGACTTCTCCATCTGGAGCAAGCTATCTAAATATTGCGTGCGGGCCAAATCCGCCCATACGACGGCGAGCTTCATGCCACCGAAGCAATGCTTTGTTTTGCTGCGCCAAGCAGCTTCCTCGCTTCCTCCATCACATCTGCATGCGCATGTGTGGCACCCTTGGTGAATTGGGCGTCCGCCACGGCATTCTCGCGAACGCTGCGCTCCACCGCATCAAACCCGTCACGCAAAACAAACCTCAAAATCGCCGCCGGACTGCGCCCCGCCGCCATGGCGAGTTTGTTGATTCGTGTCTGGGGACTTTGGGCAGTTGAATGTCGGCTGTCATGGTGGAACTTCTTGTTGAAGGCAGTGCAATTCCCATGGTGGTGTGCCCGGAGGGGATCGAACCCCCGACCCACGCCTTAGAAGGGCGTTGCTCTATCCAACTGAGCTACGGGCACGTGCTGCAAAGACAGCGGTATTGACTGTCTGACAAATCCTAGATCATATCGCCATAAAGCGCCCCGTTTGCGGGTAGCAAAGGCCCGCAGGCCGTGTCAAACCTTGCGAAAAATAGGGCACCCAAGTAAAGCCTTGCTCCAACATGGCGCGCGTGCCTATACTGAAACCGGCACGAAAGAAAGTGCCTGCACGGTTTCACACCAGGAGGTCTTATGGACGCGATTGGTAACTTTGTAGCCCGCTTCGCGCGCAGCCGCGAAGAGGAACTCAGCCTTGATGACTACCTGCAGGAGTGCAAGCGCAACCCCCTGGCCTACGCCACGGCGGCCGAGCGCATGCTCACTGCCATTGGTGAGCCGCACATTCTGGACACCCGCAACGAGCCGCGCCTGTCGCGCATTTTTGCCAACAAGCTGATCAAGATTTACCCGGCTTTTTCCGAATTTTTTGGCATGGAAGAGGTGGTGGAACAGGTGGTGAGCTACTTCCGCCATGCCGCGCAAGGCCTGGAAGAGCGCAAGCAGATTTTGTATTTGCTGGGCCCGGTGGGCGGCGGCAAAAGCTCGCTGGCCGAGCGCCTGAAGTACCTGATGCAGCAGGTGCCGTTTTATGCCATCAAGGGCTCGCCGGTAAACGAAAGCCCGCTGGGCCTGTTTGATGCGCTGGAAGACGGCCCCACCTTGCAGGAAAACTACGGCATTCCCACACGCTACCTGCAGCGCATTCTGTCGCCCTGGGCGGTCAAGCGCCTGGACGAGTTTGGCGGCGACATCCGCCGCTTCAAGGTGGTCAAGCGCTATCCCAATACCCTGAAGCAAATTGGCATTTCCAAGACCGAGCCAGGTGACGAAAACAACCAGGACATTTCTTCCCTGGTGGGCAAGGTGGACATCCGCAAGTTGGAGAGCTTCTCGCAGGACGACCCCGATGCTTACAGCTTCTCGGGCGGCCTGTGCCTGGCCAACCAGGGGTTGCTGGAATTTGTAGAGATGTTCAAGGC
>JAYVNF010000177.1:0-5611 GCA_043758575.1 Rhodoferax sp. | reverse complement strand
TTTGCCGGAACCCGAGGCGCCCACAATGGCCAGCGTCAGGCCGCGCTGCACATCCAGGTCCACGCCTTGCAGCACGGTGACATCCAGACGGCCTTCGTGGAAGCGTTTGGTGAGCGCGCGGCAGGAAAGAATAGATTCACTCATAACGTAGCGCCTCGGCCGGGTTGATGCGGCTGGCGCGCCAGCTGGGATACAGCGTGGCGACAAAGGCCAGCACCAGGGCGATCACGCCAATCGGCAGGATGTCACCTATCTGCGGGTCACTCGGCATGCGGCTGATCAGGTAAATGTCCTGCGGCAAAAAGGTGGCACCCAGGGCATGTTCCAGCGCCGGCACGATCACATCGATGTTGAAGGCCACACCCAGCCCCAGCAGCAGCCCGGCCAGCGTACCAATGACGCCGACCATGGCGCCCTGGACCACGAAGATGCCCATGATGCTGAGCGGGCTGGCACCCAGGGTGCGCAGGATGGCGATGTCGGCGCGCTTGTCGGTCACGGTCATCACCAGGGTGCTGACCAGGTTGAAGGCCGCCACCGCCACGATCAGCGTGAGGATGATGAACATCATGCGTTTTTCCACCTGCACGGCGGCAAACCAGGTGCGGTTCTGCTGGGTCCAGTCGCGTATGTACAAAGCGCCGCTCAGGCTGCGGCTGAGCTCGGTGGCCACCGTGCGGGCAGTTTGCAGGTCGCGCAGTTTCAGGCGCACGCCGGTCGGACCCTCCAGGCGGAAGATGCGCGCGGCGTCCTGCCAGTGCATCATCACCAGGGCCGAGTCGTATTCGAAGTGGCCGGAGTCAAAGGTGCCGGTCACTGTCATCTGCTTCAGGCGCGGCACCACACCGGCTGGCGTCACCTCGCCGCTGGGCGCGACCAGGGTCACGCGGTCGCCGGCACGCACGCCCAGGGAACGCGCCAGCTCGGCTCCCAGCACCACACCGAACTCGCCAGCCTTCAATTGACTGAGCACGGCGGCCTGGGGACCGGCGGCCAAGTCGGTGACCTCGTGTTCGAGTTGCGGATCGATGCCACGCACCATCACGCCCTTCATGTCCTCACCGCGCGCCAGCAGGGCCTGCGCAGCGATAAAGGGAGCGGCACCGATGACTTGCGGGTTGGCCCGCACCTCCTTGAGCGTGGTGGCCAGGTCCGGCAGGGCCGCACCGCCTTGGGCGTAGACCTCGATATGCGAGACCACGCTGAGCATGCGGTCACGCACCTCCTTTTGGAAGCCGTTCATCACGCTCAGCACAATGATGAGCGCGGCCACGCCCAGCCCAATGCCCAGCATGGAGACTCCGGAAATAAAGGAGATAAAGCCATTGCGCCGGGTGGCGCGTCCGGCGCGGGTGTAGCGCCAGCCCACCAGCAGTTCATAGGGAATTTGTTTCACGCGCCGATTGTGGCATTACGCAGCGCCCCCGGACTTGCGCCGACAATACAGCCCATGCCCACCCTGATTCCCCACGCCAAACCCCTGGGCCCGCACTGCCAACAAGCCTTGGCCGACCTGCAACTGCCGAACCTGAGCGCCCTGCTGCGCCTGCTGACAGCGGGCGTGCGCCAGGCCGGCGAAGAAGACACCCTGTCCCCCTTGCATGAGCTGCTGCAGGCGCAGGCCCTGGGGCTGCAGCAGCAAGACGGCCTGCTGCCCTTGGCCGCGTTACAAGCCCACGCACTGTACCCGAGCGCCACCCGGGAAGAAGGCGCACAAGCCGATACCGCCTGGGCCTGGCTGACGCCTTGCCACTGGCAGGTGAATGCCGACCATGTGCGCATGGCCGACCCGGCAGACACGCACATCAGCCCGGACGAGTCACAGCAGGTGATGCAGGCCATGCAGGACTTTCTGGCCGAGGATGGCATCCGCCTGCACGGCCAGCACGGCGGCAACTGGCTGGCTGAAAGCAGCGTCTTCAAGGACCTGCCCACGGCCTCGCTGGAACGGGCCGCCGGCGGCGCTGTAGACCATTGGCTGCCGCGCCAGGCCCAGGCCCGGCTGCTGCGCCGCCTGCAAAACGAGATGCAGATGCTGCTCTACAGCCATCCGGTCAACAGTGCGCGCTCGGCGCGCGGGCTCTTGCCCATCAACTCCTTTTGGGTCAGTGGCACGGGCAGCTTGCCGGCTGATTTTTCGTTTGTGCAAGAGGGCAGCACCACCGTGCTGCGGACCCTGCGTGAGCCCAACCGGCGCGACGATGCCGCTGCCTGGCTACAGGCCTGGCGTGCGCTGGACGGCGGCCCCCTGCTGCATCTGCTGGAGCAGGCCCGCACCGGGATTGCGGTGGAGCTCACGCTGTGCGGCGAAGCCGCCGCACAGCGCTTTGCGCTGCAACCCCAAGGCCTGTGGACGCGCCTGAGCCGCCCCTTGCTGCAACCCCTGCTCCAACGCTTTACCAGCACCGACATTGCGGCCCTGCTGCAAGGCCTGTGAACCTTTTTGAATCCTGAACTGACCATGCACATCACCACTCGCGACGTCCCGCCCCGCGCCACCTGGACCCTGGAGCAAGCCGGCATCCACCCTCTGCTGGCACGCCTGTATGCGGCGCGCGGCGTCACCGGCATGGACGAATTGGACGACGCCCTGGCCAAGCTGCTGCCGCCCTCCTCCCTGCTGGGCGCAGCTGAGGCCGCCGTGTTGCTGGCCGATGCCATCGCGCAGGACAAAAAGCTCTGCATCGTGGCCGATTACGACTGCGATGGCGCCACCGCCTGTGCCATGGCCCTGCGCGGCCTGCGCCTGCTGGGTGCGAAGAGCGTGAACTACCTGGTGCCCGACCGCGTGGTCGATGGCTACGGCCTGACCGCACCCATTGCCCAGCGCGTGTTTGATTCCGGCGCCGATGTGCTGATCACCGTGGACAACGGCATTGCCAGCATGGACGGTGTGGCGCATGCCAAAAAGCTGGGTCTTCAAGTGCTGGTAACCGACCACCATTTGCCCGCCACTGCCCCCAAGAGTGGCGAGGTGGTACTGCCGAATGCCGATGTCATCGTCAACCCGAACCAACCCGGCTGCGGCTTTGCCAGCAAGTCCATGGCCGGTGTAGGCGTGATGTTTTATGTGCTGCTGGCGCTACGCAGCGAGCTGCGTGCGCGCGGCGTGTTGGATGCAGCCAATCAACCGAAGCTGGACGCACTGCTGCCACTGGTGGCCCGGGGCACCGTGGCCGATGTGGTGCGCCTGGACGCCAACAACCGCCGCCTGGTGGCACAAGGTTTAAAACGCGTGCGTGCTGGCACCATGCCGGCCGGCCTGGCCGCCCTCTTCAGCGCCGCCGGCCGCAGCGCCCGCGTCGCCACCACCTTTGACTTTGGCTTTGCCCTGGGGCCGCGCATCAACGCCGCCGGGCGCCTGTCCGACATGACGTTGGGCATTGAATGCCTGCAAACCGATGACGCGGGACGCGCCGACGAGCTGGCCAAAGCGCTGGACGGCATCAACCGCGAGCGCCGCGTGATTGAGGGCGATATGCGCGAGCAGGCGATGGAGATTGTGGAGTCGCTGTTTGATGAGGGTGACGAGCCACCACCGGCGATCTGCGTGTTCGACCCGGACTTCCACGAAGGCGTGGTCGGCATCGTGGCCTCGCGCATCAAGGACAAGCTGCACCGCCCCTCGTTTGTGTTTGCCGCCAGCCAGGCGCCGGGCAAGGAGCATGAGCTCAAGGGTTCGGGGCGCAGCATCCCCGGCTTTCATTTGCGCGATGCGCTGGACCTGGTGGCCAAGCGTTACCCCGGCGTGCTCCTGCGCTTTGGCGGCCACGCCATGGCAGCAGGATGCACCATCCACGAAGACGGTCTGGACGCCTTTGAAGAGGGATTGACCCAGGTGGCACAAGAGTGGCTGGATGCGGCAACGCTAACCCGCCGCCTGGAAACCGACGGCGCCCTGGACCCCAAGTACCTGCGCGTGGATCTGGTGGATACCTTGCACAAGGAGGTCTGGGGCCAAGGTTTTGCTCCACCCACCTTCAGCGAAGAGGTGGAAGTGGTGTCGCAGCGCCTGGTGGGCGAAAAGCATTTGCAGCTGAAGCTCAAGCACCAGGGCCAGCCGGTGGACGGCATCTGGTTCGGCCACACCGAGCAACTGCCCGCACGTGTGAAACTGGCGTTTCGGCTGGATGCGGAGGAGTGGAACGGGGTGCGGAAGGTGAAGTTTTTGGTGGAGGGGGCGGAGGTTTAGTCCATTGGAAGCTCTGGCAGGTCAGGGCTGCAAAAGCGGTATGGCGAGAGTCTTGGCTGCGGCATTCAACTGTTTGTCGAAGCAACAAAAGTACATCGCATGGCCCATTTGGGCATGTCCATGGTGGGCACTGGCCAGTTGCACACTGTCATAGGCGCGCAAACCAAAGCGTAAAGCCAGTTCACCCGCAATGCCCATCAACGCAACATCCAGGCCGGTACGCACATAAATAGGCCACTCTGCCTGCAGGCGCTTCAATGCCGATTTGGATTCGCTCGCGCTGACCTGTTGTGTGCGCTGCTTCAGGGCAAATGCCGCACACATTTCAACCCAAGTAATTTGGCTCACCACACAATGGCTGGCGGCCTTGACTTGTTGGCGCGTCCAGTCGCTGTGGACCTCGGCGGCATACAGCTTCATCAGCGCAGAGGTGTCGCAAAAAACAATCATTTGGGCCCTCGCAAGGCAATCACCAAATCACTCATGGTTTGGCCATTGGGTCCGGCCGGAAATGCGACAGCCTTGCCCAGCTTGAAAGGCTTGCTGGCAGGCTCTGCCGTCCCGGATGCCAACAACCTACGCATAGCCTCTTCGTCTGAATCGTCAGCCCCAGCGTTTGCCGTATTGCCGGGCATGACCAACTCTGCCACCACCTTGCGGTGCGATGTGATCTGTACACGCACGCCTTGCTGCACCTGGGCAATGGCATGGGACGGATTGGCCTTGAGTTCGCGGATGGAGACTTGCATGGTGGCTCTCAAACTGAGTGAGACCACATATTAACATTTTGAAAAATATTTGTGGTCACAAATCCAACACCATGAACACACTAAACGGATCCTCCGCATAGTCCGCAAACGGCGCGCATTCCCGAAAGCCATGGCGCGCGTACAGCGCCAGCGCCGCTGCGAAGGTAGGCGCAGGGCCGGTCTCCAGATAGAGCTGCGTGCAGTCCCGCGCGCGTGCCACCTGCACGATGTGCTGCAGCAGCTTGGCTGCCACGCCCTTGCGTACATGCGCGGCGGCTGTGCGCATGGACTTAATCTCGCCCTGCGCTGCGTTCAGTTGCTTCAATGCGCCGCAGCCCAGCAACTGATCCCCTTCCCAGGCCGACCAGAGACTGATCTCGGGGTGACGATAGGCGTCCAGATCGAGCGCATGCACGCTCTCGGATGGTGAGTGCTCGAACATGCTGGCGCGGTGCGCCTGCAGCAGCGCAATGGTTTGTGCGCCACTCAAATCGTCGGGTCGGATAGCGATGGATGCCATGGCGTGGGTGCCTCTTATTGCTTTTGTGGGAACGCCGGGGCGGGCTAGCCACAATACTCGTCACTTAAGTATCTGAATCACTTGATTGATGATGATTGGTGGCCGCGGCTTGGGGTGACGTGGTCGAAGCGGCCAGTTGCTCATCTTTCG
>JAYVNF010000176.1:0-1722 GCA_043758575.1 Rhodoferax sp. | reverse complement strand
ACTCAAAGTTGTCGATATCCACGGCGTTCGGGATCACCGTCACCCGGCCCGCAGCAATGCCGCGCCCGGCAATGTCCTTGCGCAGGCCCTCGCAGATGGTGAAGACATGGTCAGCCCGGCGCAGCGCGTGGGTTTCAAGCCGGCGCGTCAGGCGGTAGCGCAGGCTGCCCTCGGTGGTGGTGCCGTGGTCGACCGCGGCGTCTTCCCAGAAGGCGCGCACCTCATAGACCACCGGGATGCCCAGCTCACGCCCCACGCGCAGCGCCGGCAAGGCGTTCAACACCGGTGAATGCGCATGCAGGATATGCGGCCGAACCTGGCGCGCCACCTGCAGCAAGCGCTTGCGGGTGGCCTTCATCAAGGCAAATTCGGCCAGGCCGGGCAGGCTTGGGCCGGCAGGCGCCGGGGTGCGGTGAAAGTGCCAGCCGTCGACCGTGTCTTCAGCGCCGCCGGGCGCCGTGTGCTTTGGGCTGGTGAGGTGAAAGGTCTGCCAACCCATGCGGCGCTGCTCGCGCAGCAAGGCCAGGGTGCGGAAGGTGTAGCCGCTGTGCAGCGGGATGGAGTGATCCAGCACATGCAGGACTCGAAGGCTCATGCCGGCTGCTCAGTCAGTGCGGGCTGGTCGGCCAAACTGGCCGCGCCGGTGGGCGCGTCAACGACATTGCGCAAAAAGGCCTCAAACATGAGCAAAGCCCACAAGGGCGCGCTGTGGTCATGGGTGCCGGCTTGGTGGGTGTCCACCAGGTGTTGCAGGTAGGGGCGGTTGAACCAGCCGGTGGACAACAGCCGGTCGCCCAGCATGGCATCGCGCACGCGTTGCTTCAAGGGGCCGCGGAACCAACGCGCCAAGGGCACGGCAAAACCCATCTTGGGCCGGTACAGGATGTCGTGCGGCAACTGCGGCTCCATGGCTTTTTTCAGCAAAAACTTGCCCTCTTGCCCACGCACCTTCAGACTGGATGGCAGCGTGGCCAGCCATTCAACCAACTCGTGGTCCATCAGCGGCTCTCGCACTTCAAGGCTGTGCGCCATGCTGGCGCGGTCGACCTTGGTGTTGATATCGCCCACCAAGTAGGTTTTCAGGTCGAGGTATTGGATCAGCGCCAGTGGGTCGTCGGTGCCCGCGTTGGCAGCGTGGCGGTTGAACACCTGCTGGGCGTCGTAGCCCGCCAGCGTGCGCTGGAAGCTGGGCGCAAACAGCTGGCTGCGCATCGGGCCGCGCAGGATGGAGACCTCGTGAAAATAGGCCTGCACCGCCGTGCGGGCCATGCCCTCGAACGTGGTCTTGGCGCGAAACATGCGCGGCGCCCAGTCGGCCTTGGGATAGACCCGGCCCAACAGGCCAAACAGCGGCTGGCGCAGGCCAGCCGGCAGTGCGCTGCGCCGGCGATCTTCTGACAGATGCCGGCGGTAGCGGCTGTAGCCACCAAAGCTCTCGTCGCCGCCGTCGCCACTGAGGGCGACCGTGACATGCTTGCGCGCCAATTGGCAAACGCGGTAGGTGGGGATGGCCGAGCTGTCGGCGAAGGGCTCGTCGTACAAGCACGCCAAGGTGTCGATGAGGTCGAAGTCGTCGCTCTTGACGGTTTCAACGACGTGGTTCGTGCGGTAGCGGTCGGCCACGGTCTGGGCGAAGACCGCTTCATTGAACGCGGGGTCGTCGAAGGCCATGGAGCAGGTGTGCACCGGCGTGCTCGACAAGCCTGCCATGGTGGCCACCAC
>JAYVNF010000175.1:0-5628 GCA_043758575.1 Rhodoferax sp. | reverse complement strand
CCGCCTTCCAGGAGGCCGCCGACAGCCTGACCCAGGAACTGCTCAAAAACGGGCTGACGCGCCAGGACGTGGTCTATCTGAGCTTGGCCGAATACCTGGAAGGGGGAGCGGTGACCCAGGACAGCCGCTTGCTGATCACACTGGGCACGGATGCGTTGCGCCAGATCCTGGCGCAAAACAGCCATGCACCGGTGATTGCGGCCCTGATTCCGCGCATCAGCTTCGAGCGCGTGCTGGGCGAGGCCAGTCGCAAGTCCCAGGCCAATGTGACCGCCCTCTACCTGGACCAGCCCTTTGCGCGCCAGCTCGACCTGCTGCGCCTGGCCTTGCCCGCCGTGCGGCGCATAGGCGTGCTGTGGGGGCCGGAGTCCATCACGCAACAGCCGCTGCTGGCAGCCGCCCTGGCCGGGCGTGGCCTGGAGCTCTCCGAGGGCCTGTACACCGAGGGCCAGCCTTTGATAGGCGCGCTGCGCGGCGCACTGGCCAGCGCCGACGTGTTGCTGGCAGTGGCCGATGCCACGGTCTACAACGCCTCCAGCGTGTCCAACATCCTGCTCACCAGCTACCGCGCCAAGACGCCGGTGATGGCGTTTTCGCCGGCCTATGCCAAGGCCGGCGCCCTGCTCTCGGTGCACACCACGGCAGCCCAGGCCGGCATCAAAGTGGCGGCCATGGTCAGCCACTTCCTGCAGACCGGCAGCCTGCCGGCCAGCCAGTACCCCGGCGACTTCAGCATCAGCGTGAACGAATACGTGGCGCGCTCGCTGGGCCTGCAGTTGGACGCGCGCGAGCTGACCGAGCGCCTGCACAAACTGGAGAAGCGGCCATGATGGGCCGCCCGATCCGCCTGCGCATGGCGCTGGCATCGGTGCTGCCGGTGCTGCTGGTGGTGCTCAGCGTGGCCAGCATTTTCTGGCGCGGCCGGGTGCAGGACCTGGAAGAGTCGCACCAGCAGCGCGTGGGCCTGCTGCTGCACCAGGCCGCGCTGTTCAGCGCCTATGGCCTGTTTGCCGGCAACACCGCCAGCCTGCAAAGCCTGGTGCAGGAGATGCGGCGCGAGCCCGGCGTGGTCGCCGTGCACGTGTTCGATGCCGATGGCAAAGCCGTGGCCAGCAGCGGCCCCTCGGCCATACGCCGCTTCTCCGATGTCGATGCCTTCCACTACGTGCAGCGGCAACAGACCTTGCAGGTGGATGTGCGCACCGAACAAATTTTGCCCACCGTGGTACCCATTGAGGACCTGTTCACGCTGGAGCAGCTGTCCAAGGCGCCGCGCCCGCAGTCCCTGGGCAGCGCCGTGATCGAGGTCTCACGCCAGGAGTTGGAGGCCAAGAAGCGCGAGGCCCTGCTGACCGCTTTGTGGGTCGGTGCCGTGGGCATCCTGCTGGGCGGCCTGCTGGCCTACCGCCTGGGCAACCGGGTGGTAGTGCCCCTGGTGCGCCTGTCCCAGATGGTGCAACGCATTGGGCGCGGCAACTTTGCCCTGGAGGACAGCGCGCCGCCCAACGACCCCTTGCGTGACCTGCAGGACTCGCTCAACCAGATGGCCGTGCGCCTGGCCTGGGGCCGCGACGATCTGGAGCGCCAGGTCGAATCGGTGACGCAGGAGCTGCGCCTGAAAAAAGAGCAGGCCGAGAGCGCCACCCTGGCCAAATCGCGCTTCCTGGCGGCGGCCAGCCACGATTTGCGCCAGCCCTCGCACGCCCTGGGCATGTTTGTGGCGCGCCTGGGCCAGCTGCCCATGGAGCCGCAGATGCGCCAGCTGGTGGACAACCTGGAGCTCTCGGTGCAGGCCATGCAGGATTTGCTGGACGGCCTGTTGGATCTGTCGCGCCTGGACTCTGGCAATGTGGCGGTGCGCATGTCGGCCGTGGATTTGAACGACCTGCTGGCCTCGGTGCGCAGTGCCCTGCAAAACACCGCCGAGGCCAAGGGCCTGCGCCTGCGCATACGCCCCACCGCCTTGTGGGCCAACAGCGACGCGCTGCTGCTGCAGCGCATGCTGCTCAATCTGGTGATCAACGCCATCCGCTACACCGAGCAGGGCACGGTGCTGGTGGCCTGCCGCCCCCTGGCCGACGGCCAGGGCGTGCGCATCGAGGTACGCGACAGCGGCATTGGCATCCCGACCGAACACCATGAGGACATCTTCAAGGAGTTTTACCAACTCGCCAACCGGGCCGGTGACCGCAACTTTGGCCTCGGGCTGGGGCTGAACATCGTGCAGCGCAGTGCCGCCTTGCTGGGCCACCAGATCACGCTGCGCTCGCAGGTCGGCTGTGGCACCCGCTTCTCCATCCTGCTGCAGCGTTGCGCGCCCGGCACGGCACAGGCCAGCGCCACCAACGAAGCCCTGCTGCCCACGCCGGGCGATGTCAGCGGCCTGCAGCTGCTGTTGATTGAGGACAATGCCAATGCACGCGAAGCAGTGCAGGAGCTGCTGCAGTCCTGGGGTTGCCGGGTGCACGCTGCTGCCAATCTGGCGCAGGCCCTGCAGCTGCTGCAGGACCAGGGCGTGCCGGATGTAATCCTGAGCGACTACCACCTGGGGGCCTCGGAAACCGGTATTGCCTGCATCGACAGGTTGCGCGCCCAGGCCGGCATCGTCATCCCGGCCTGCCTCATGAGCGGTGAGACGCACGAAGACTTTTTGCAGGAGGTCAAGCGCGCAGGTCTGCCGCTGTTGCACAAGCCGGTGCGCCCGGCCAAGCTGCGCAGCCTGCTGCGGCGCATGCTGCCTTAGTCCCAGCCGTTTTTGCGAAAACGACAGTCGCAATTAAGGTGCCTGCCCCACCAAGGCTGAATACACTTTCTCCCATTGTCCAAATCATCCCATTCCCCTAGGAGCAAGCGCACACATGGCCACATTTCCTGAACGAGCCAAGGTCGTCATCATCGGCCAGGGCGGCATCGTCGGCGCCTCGGTGGTGCACCACCTGATCGAACGCGGCTGGGACAACATCGTTGGCATCGACAAATCGGCCATCCCCACCGATGTGGGCTCCACCGCCCATGCCTCTGATTTCTGCTTCAACACGATGCACGATCAGATGACCATCTTCACCACCAAGTACAGCATCGACTTCTACGACAAGATGGGGCGCTACGAGCGTATAGGCGGCATCGAAGTCGCCCGTGTCGGTGATGACGAACGCATGGTGGAACTCAAGCGCCGCGTGGCCTCGGGCAAGGCCTTTGGCAACCGGGTGGAGATGATCACACCGGCCGAAGCCAAGACCAAATTCCCCCTGCTCGAAGAAGACATGATCCAGGGCGCCCTGTGGGACCCGGATGCGGGCCTGGTCAAACCCCGCTCGCAGATGGTGGCCGGCGAGCTGGTCGATGCGGCGATTGCCTCGGGCAAGCTGCTGTCGTTTGCCAACACGGCGTGTACCGGGCTGCGCATTGAAAACGGCCGCATCCAGGGCGTGGAAACCACCAAGGGCTACATTGCCGCCGACTACGTGGTGGTCTGCGCCGGCCTCTGGGGCCGCCTGATTGCCGGCATGGCCGGTGAAGACCTGCCCATCATGCCGGTGGACCATCCGCTGACCTTCTTCAAACCCTACCTGGAGTTCGCCGGCACCGGCAAGGACATCGGCTACCCGCTCTTGCGCGACCAGGGCAACTCGGCTTACCTGCGCGACACCGGCGACCCGAAAACACCTGAGGGTGGTCAGATCGAATGGGGCTATTACGAAGAGAAAAACCCGCGCATGTGCCACCCGCGCGACTTGCTGGAAAAAGAGCAGGCCCGTCTGTCACCTTCGCAGCGCGACCTCGAGTTGGAACAAATCATGGCGCCGCTGGAGCGCGCCATGGAGCTCACCCCCATCCTGGGCGAGCTGGGCTATGACGACAAATACTCCTTCAACGGCCTGTTGCAAGTCACCACCGACGGCAACCCCTCGATTGGCGAATCCTCCAAGGTGCGCGGCCTGTGGTACGCCGAAGCCGTGTGGGTGAAGGACGGCCCCGGCGTTGGCAAGCTGGTGGCCGACTGGATGACCGATGGCACCACCCATCTGGACCATGCCCGTATCGACGTGGCCCGTTTTTATCCGTACCAGCAGGAAGAGCAGTACATCCACGACCGCTGCTACGAAGGCGCCTTCAAGATCTACAACCCGCCGGTGCACAACCGCGAGCCCTACAGCGCCGGGCGCGGCATTTTCAAGAGCCCGTTCTACGAGCGTGAAAAAGCGCTGGGCGCCTATTTCATGGAACTCTCCGGCTGGGAGCGCGCGCATGGTTACGCCAGCAACGAACACCTGCTGGCGGTCTATGGCGACAAGGTACCGGTACGTGCCAATGAATGGGACAACCGCCACTTCTGGCGCGTCTCGAACGCTGAGCATTTGAAGATGTCGGAAGACGTGGGCATGATCAATGTCTCCCACTTCGCCGAAATCGATGTGGTGGGGCCGGATGCCGCCGACTTGCTGGAGTACATCTGCGTGGCCAAGGTGGGTGGCGACACCGCCGTGGGCAAGGGCGTGTACACCCACTTCCTGGACGCCAAGGGCGGTGTGCGTGCCGACCTGACCGTGCTGCGTCTGGGCCAGGACCACTACCGCATTGTCGACGGCGCCGACGCCGGCCACCGCGACCTGACCTGGGTGCGCCGCATGGCCCAGGACCGCGGTGCCAATGTCACCGTGACCGATACCACCACCGAGTACGGCTGCCTGGGCGTGTGGGGGCCCAACGCCCGCACCTCCATCCAGAAAATTGCCGATGAGCCCGAGGCCTGGACCAATGAGGCCTTCCCCTTCGCCGCCCTGCGCAATTTGAAGCTCGCCGGCGTGCCCGTGCTGGCCTTCCACATTTCCTATGTGGGTGAACAAGGCTGGGAGCTGCACTTCAAGTACGAAGATGGCCTGGCCCTGTGGGACGCGCTCTACGCCCTGGGTGTGACGCCGGTGGGCGTGGAAACCTACGCCAACAGCCGCCGCATGGAAAAGAGTTTGCGCCTGCAAAACGGCGACCTCTTGACCGAGTACAACCTCTATGAAGCCGATCTGGCCCGCCCCAAGGTCAAGGCCGCCGACTTCCACGGCAAGGCCGCCCACCTGGCCTTCCGCGAGCGCGAGTTCCAGCCGGCCACGCTGTGCACGCTGACCATGACCCACAACATCGACAGCGAAGGTGTGGCGCGCTATCCGCTGGGCAACCTGGCAGTGATGGACCCGGCCACCGGCGCCACCCTCATCGACGCGCAAGGGCGGCGCTCCTACACCACCAGCATCGCCTTTGGGCCCACCATCGGCAAGAACATTGCGCTGGCCTACCTGCCGCGTGAATACTGCCAAGTGGGGCGTGAGCTGCAGATCCAGTACTTTGAAGACATCTATCCGGTCAAGGTGGAAGCCGTCGGTTACGCCGCCTTGTACGACCCCGAGAACAGCAAGCCGCGTTCCTGATCGTTTTGGTTTTTGATAGCAAGCAACAGGGCGCCCAGCGGGCGCCCTTTTATGCGCCAGCGAGCGCCTCACAGTTTTGGAGAAATGCATGAAAGCAATGGTCGCAGTCAAACGCGTGGTGGATTACAACGTCAAGGTTCGCGTGAAATCCGACGGCTCTGGCGTGGACATCGCCAACGTCAAGATGAGCATGAACCCGTTTGAC
>JAYVNF010000174.1:0-1724 GCA_043758575.1 Rhodoferax sp. | reverse complement strand
CGCGCACCCCGGTGTTTGAAAAAACGCTGGCGCTCAAAGACCACGGGCCACAGGCCAAGCCCGCCTCCAGCGTGGAGCCGGCCAGCGTGCCCTGTTCGCGCACCAAGGCTTTGCCGTTGCTGGCGTACTCGGTCCAAGCGGACTCCATCAGGTAACGCGAACCCATTTGCATGCTGCCCGTCACCTGCTCACACGCCTGCGCCTGCAGGGCCAGCAAACACGTGCAAGTGCATAAAAAAAGGGTGCGGCCCTGCGGCCGCACCCTCTGCCAGCGCTGAATCAAAGCAGGCTGTTCCAGGCCACGGTGCTGGTGCTTTCAAAGACGCCGTCGCCGTTGGCATCCAGGTCTTCCCGCACCAGTGCATTGGACAACGCAGTCAAGCGCAAGGCCGAGTTGTTGGCTCCGGTGATCAGCAAGCTGCCGGTGTAGGCGTAGGCATCGCTGGCACGGCGAACCAAGGGTGTTGGCGTGCTGAAGGAAACGGCCTGTGTTCCTGCAAAGCCGGTGCTGCTGATGGTGCCGCCCACGCTGTATTGCGACAGATAGGTGGCGCTGGCATCCGGCGTGCGCGTTTCTGTGGCGCTGTAGTTGCTCAGGGTTCTGGAGCGGGTCACGCTGCCATAGGTGGCACTTGCGCTGAGTGAACTGGTGGAAATGTTCTGGCTGAAGGCGTTGACACCGGTCTTGGAGCCAGCCACCGACAAGGCGCCGTTGATGGAGGCGCTGTAGGTGCTTGCGGTCAGCGTGAAGTTGCCGAAGGACATGGTCACACCCACGTTGGACTGCAGGGCGCCATAGCTGCCGCTGAGCGCATCAATGCGAAAGCTGAGCGATCCGTTGATGAAGCCGCCGCCGGTATTGCAGTTGCTATAGACGGCGGCAAACGAGTCACCCGCAGAGGCCGTGCCGCTGTTGTCCGCATCCGTGACGCTGATGGTGTAGCCACCGCCAGAGGGGCAACCGTAGGTTTGGCTTTGAACAGCGCCAGTGGCCACGGCATTGGCATGGGCATCGGTCATGTAGGTTGGCAAACGGTCCAGTTGCGCAAACGCTTCAGCATAGGCGCCAGTCTCGTTGGCAGTCACCGCGCCCAAAGCGGTTTGTGAGGTGCCAAACAAACCGAGGGCCGCGGCTGCCACATCCTGGCTGGCAACCGTTTGGTTGGATGTGCTCAGTGTGGCAGTGCTCACCGCTGCTGGCGCTGCACTGCTGGCGCTACCCCCACCTCCACCACCACAAGCTGCAAGAATTCCCAAGGTAAAAAGGGCGGTGGCATTTCTGATGGCTATTGGCATGTGGCTTCTATCTCCGTGTTGATATGGGCGTTGTTTGTATCACGGGGGTAGCCCTGTCCCAATCACCCAAAGGAGTGATTTCCATCCAATTTCGAACCCTTAAACATACATTTGCAAAAGCGCATTTGCCGTTGCGTCAAATTGGCCTCGTGATTCGAAAAAATACGCCATCGCTTTCAGGATGTTGCTTTCCTGATGGAACGCAAGAATCCCCCTGAACGGGTGATATCCAAGCGCCGCCCAAGCGTGTAACCTGCGTATGCTGTACTGCACGTTCCATGGCGTCCTATCCCCACCTCAACCTGGCCCAAGCCGAGCAGCGTCGGCGCTTTGTGTTGTTTGCCGGGGCCTATGTGCTGGTCTGGTTGCTGACTTGGTACTCGGCCCAGGTGTTTGAAACCCTGGGGGTGGTGAGCCTCTGGTACTTG
>JAYVNF010000173.1:0-1728 GCA_043758575.1 Rhodoferax sp. | reverse complement strand
AAGAGCAGCCTTCCGTGGACATTCAACTGGGCGTGGAAGCCACACCGGTGGCCGAGGGCGTGTTTGAAGTCGCAGTGACGGCCACGGTGCACACCAAGATCAAGGACAAGACCGTGTTCCTGGTCGAAGCCAAGCAGGCCGGCATTTTTGAAATCCGCAACCTGGGCGAAGAGCAGCTCGGCCAGATCATGGGCATTGCCTGCCCGCAAATCGTCTACCCCTATCTGCGCGGCAATGTGGCCGACCTGGTGCAGCGCGCCGGTTTCCCGCCCGTGCACCTGTCGGAAATCAACTTCCAGGCCATGTACGAGCAGCAGCGCAATGAATCGGCCGCGGCTGCGGGCGCATTGCCCCAGTAAAGCTTGCAGCAGGCCGGTACGTCCGGCCCGCTGCGCCGCTGCATGGCCATGAAAATTCTTGTACTCGGTGCCGGTGCCTGGGGCACGGCCCTGGCGGCCAGTGCCGCCCAGGCGCCAGCGCGCCACCAGGTCACGCTATGGGCACGGGATGCGGCGCAGGCCGCCGCCATGCACAGCAGCCGCAGCAACGCGCGCTACCTGCCTGGCTTGGCTTTGCCGCCAGGCCTGCAGATCGCCAGTGCCAGCCTGTTCGAGCTGGCGACCGCTATCGCGCAACAGGACCTGCTGGTGATTGCCTCACCCATGGCCGGATTGCGCGACATGCTCATGCAGCTGCGCGCCACCACGGTGCCCGTGGTCTGGTTGTGCAAGGGCTTTGAGGCCGAGCGCGACGACAGCTTTGGTCTGCTGGGCCACGAGGTGCAGGCCCAGGTGGCGCCGGCCCTGCAGGCAGGTGTGCTCAGCGGCCCCAGCTTTGCCCAGGAAGTGGCCTTGGGCAAACCCACGGCCCTGGTGGCAGCGAGCGCCTTCGCCCCGGTGCGCGAGGCCATGGTCGCGGCCTTTCACAGCAGCAGCCTGCGCGTCTATGCCAACGACGACGTGGTGGGGGTGGAGGTGGGCGGTGCCGTCAAGAACGTGCTGGCGATTGCCACCGGCCTGTGCGACGGCTTGCAGCTGGGCCTGAACGCGCGTGCTGCGCTGATTACGCGCGGCCTGTCGGAAATCACCCGTTTGGGGCTGGCCCTGGGCGCCAAGGCCGAAACCTTCATGGGCCTGAGCGGTCTCGGCGACCTGGTGCTCACGGCCACCGGTGACCTGTCGCGCAACCGCCGTGTCGGCCTGGCGCTTGCGCAGGGCAAGACCTTGCCGCAGGCGGTGGCCGAACTTGGCCATGTGGCCGAAGGCGTGTACTGCGCCCACACCGTGCTGCAACGCGCGCGCTGCCTGGGTGTGGACATGCCGATCACCGAATGCGTGGTGGAGCTGTTGCACGGCCGCATACAGGCGGCCCAGGCCGTGGCCCTGCTGATGGGGCGTGAGCCCGGCAGCGAAGGGTCACGCTAGCCCGCTAGGCTTTAGCCACTTTGGCGGCAATGTGGGCCAGGGCTTCTTGCACCTGGTCCACCAGAATCAGGCACAGCTCGCCCTCTTTGAGCTTGTCCATGGCCGTGTCTATGGCCAAAAACTCACCAAAGATTTCCGAGGACTCGGTGGTGCGCGTGGCCCCTTGCAGGCCCTGGCGCAGCAGGGCAATCACCTCGCCGTCCTTGCGTCCGCGCTGGCACTGGTCTTCAAACAGCACCACTTCGTCAAAGGCGGCGCCCAGGATTTCGGTTTGCTGGCGTATGTCCTGGTCGCGCCGGTCGCC
>JAYVNF010000172.1:0-5643 GCA_043758575.1 Rhodoferax sp. | reverse complement strand
CACCAGGCTGGCAAAGGGCAGGCGGCTGGTGGGCAGCGGCAACCAGCCGCCTGCCCGCAGGCTCTCCAGTGTGGGGTAGCCAGCAGGCAGCGGGGTTTCAAAGTCCGGCGGTGCAGCCAGCAGCGCACCTTGCACGGCGTGACGGTACTTTTGCGCCCAGTGCAGCAGCATGACCACGCCCCCGCTGTGGGCCACAAAGATGATGGGGCCGACGATGGCCTGCACTGTCTGCTCAATGGCCTCCACACGGGCGGCGCACTTCAGGCCATCTTCGCGCAGCGGCGGCACGGACACCACCTTGCGTGTGGCGGTCAGCTTGACCTCCAGCAGGGTTTGCCAGTGTTCGGGCACGTGGTCGCGCAGGCCAGGGACGATGACGATGGTGGCAAGGGCTTTGAGGTTCATGGTGGCAAGCTTCTTCAATGGATGTTAAGACCCCAGCGCATCATCAGGATGACGAGCAGGGCCAGAAAAATGGTTTCACCCACCATCAACACAATCGGCTTGATGCCAACGCTGGCGAGTTCCTTGAGCTGAGTCTTCATGCCCAGGGCGCTGATGGCAATCACCAGGCTCCAGCGCGAGAGTTCATTGGCTGCGTTCTGCACCAGCGCGGGCAGCCAGCCGGTGCTGTTGACGGCGGCCAGCAGCACAAAGCCCACGGCAAACCAGGGCAGGATGGGCGGGCGCTTGCCACCGTCCTGGGCGCCGCGCGCGCGCGTCACAAGCGAGGCCACGGCAATCACCGGCAGCAGCATGGCCACACGCATGAGCTTGACCACGGTGGCGGTGTCGCCAGTCTCCTGCGACATGCCGTAACCGGCGCCCACCACCTGCGCCACATCGTGGATGGTGCCGCCCAGAAACTCCCCGGCTTCGGACGGACTGAGGTGCAGGGCATTGACGATCATTGGGTACAGAATCATGGCCAGGGTGGACAGGGCCGAGACACCAATCACGGTAAACAGCGTGGCCTTTTCCTTGCCCGGATGGGCCGGCAGCGCGGCCGACAAGGCGAGTGCCGCCGAGGCGCCGCAAATGGCGGTGGCGCCCCCGGTAAGCAGGCCAAACAGGGTCTGAAATCCCATGGCGCGCGCCACCAGCATGGCCACGCCAATCGTCAGCACCACCGACAGCAGCACCAGCAGCACCGGATGCCAGCCCAGGGCGGCGATTTGCGAGAAGGTGATACGCATGCCCAGCAGAGCCACACCGACGCGCAGGATTTCACGTGCGGTGAACTCAATACCCGGTTTGCACTGGCCCTCGGTCGACAAAAAATTCATGGACATGCCCAGCAGCAGGGCAAACAGCATCACCGGTGCCTTGTAATGCTCGGACAAAAAGCTGGCGGCAGCGGCCACCACGGCGGCGGCCATGAAGCCGGGCGCAAAGTACCGTGCCCGCTCGCTGGCGAGATGCAAATTCAGGGTCATAAAAACTCCGGAGGGCTTGGGCCCGTGGTGACTGGTGTGCGTGAATCAGCTGCCGCTAAGGTCACAACTGCAGCGCCGCGTCATGCGCTGCGCAGGCCTGGCGCATGGCGTCCAGCAAGGCGGCTGCCGGCTGTGCGCCCGACAAGGCCTGTTGCTGGTTGAAGATAAAGAAGGGCACGCCGGGCACGTCCTGCGCCCGGGGCTTGCCGGCACCGCTGGCAAGCCAGGCCTCCAGGTCTGCCAGGTCCAGGCCAAGCCCGCTGGCAATGCGCAGCAGCAAGGCGCGCTCACCCAGGTTGCCGCCCAGGAAGAAATGCACTTGGAACAATTGCTCCAGCAGCTGGGCAAACTGTGGCGACGACAGGCGCGTGCTGGCAAAGCCGAACAGTTGGTGCGCCTGCAAGGTATTGGGCATGCGCGGGATGTTGCCGAAGTCGATCTGGAAACCCACGGCCTGTGCGGCCGCATTGACCTGCGCCTGGCGTGCCTTCAGGCCGCTGCCCAGGCGCTTCTGGTAGAAGGCCTCGAAGTCCCAGCCCTGGGCGGGCGCGTCCGGCAACAGTTGCACCGAATGCCAGCGCACCTGCACCGTGGTGCCGGGTGTGGCCTCGCGAAACAGCGCCACGGCCTGGTCCAGATGGCGCTTGCCAATCAGGCACCAGGGGCAGACCAGGTCCACATACACATCGATCACCAGTGCGGCTGCCATGCTTTGCTCGCTGTACCAGACGGCGTGCCGCTTAGGCCGCCACCGGCGTGGCCGTGTCCAGGCGGATGCCCTCGACCTGGCTCACATCGTGGTCATAGCAGCGCGCTGCGGCCATAAAGAACAGGGCAGCCAGCACGCTAAAGACGGGCACCACGGCCATGGCCTGCTGCAGGCCCCACATGTCTGAGAGCACACCCACCAGGAAGGGGCCAATCGCCAGGCCGAGCAGGTTCTGGAACAACGACAGCACGGCCGAGCCGGTGGAGCGCACGCCGGGGTGGACCACATCAATCACGATGCCCGAGACCACACCCACGGTGCAGGTCATGAAAAAGCCGCCCAGCAGCACCAGCTTGATCTGCGCCGCACCGGTTT
Source organism: Rhodoferax sp. (assembly GCA_043758575.1). Lineage (GTDB taxonomy): Bacteria > Pseudomonadota > Gammaproteobacteria > Burkholderiales > Burkholderiaceae_C > Allorhodoferax. The sequence continues at coordinate 3,123 of JAYVNF010000172.1, read as the reverse complement.
GTCCGCCGCCAAAGGCCGCCAGAAACACCACCAAGGTAATGACGCACAGCACCGCCAGCGCGCTCAGCTTGTTGCTGGGTTTGCGCAGGGCCAGGCGGTCCACCACATAGCCCCAGACCACGCTGCCCAAAGCGCCCACCAGCACCACCAGGGCGGCCTGCTTGGAGGCCACATCGGGTGCCATGCCATGGAAGCGGTTGAGGTAGCTAGGCAGCCAAGACCAAACGGCCGAGACCACGATCAGTTGCATGGCCGCGCCCAGGCACACCCACAGCAGGGTGCGGGTGCGCGCCAGCGTGGCAAAGATGTGCTTGACCGTGCCGCTGGCCGAGTGCGTGATCTGGTTCAGTTGAGGCGTCAGGGTCACGGTCTTGTAGTCCCGCACCAGCAAGTACAGCAGGGCCAGCACCAGGCCGGGCACACCGACCACACCGAAGGCGGCCTTCCAGCCCCACTTGGCGGCAATCGCGCCACCCAACACCACACCCAGCACCGAGCCCAGCGAGGCGGCCGCAAAGAAGGCCCCCAACAGGGCACCGCGCAGGCGCTTGGGAAACAGGCTGCTGATTAGCGCCGCACCCACCGAGCCATAGCCGGCCTCGCCCGCGCCCACTGCGGCACGGGCCACGAAGAGTTGGGCATAGCTGCCCGCAAACATGCAGGAGATGGTGGCAATGCTCCAGGTGGTGGCCATGACAAAAATGCTTTTGACACGGCTCATGCGGTCGGCCAGCAGGGCGATCGGAATGCCGCACACCGCCACCACGATCGAGATGATGGACACCAGGCCACCCAGCTCCTTGTCACTCAGGTTCCATTCGGCCTTGATATGCGGGAACAGCGACACAATGACCTGGCGGTCGATGTAGTCAAACAGCATCAAGCCGAAGGTCATGGCAAAGGCAAACCAAGCGTGCTTTCTGCCGATCAGGTAGCCGTCTTGCGCTGCGTTGCCGCTGGTGCTGGTGCTGGTGCTCATGGTCTTGTCTCCTCGTTCTATTTTCTGGTTGGCCTGGCTTAGGCGGCCTTGCGCAGGTAGCCCTGTTGGGCGCCACGCGCATTCGGGGCAAAGCCATTGGCGGCCAATGTTTCTTCCACGGTGTCGTAGAACACGCCGATCTTGCAGATCTCGCGCGCTTGCTTTGCGGTGGCCACTTCGCGGCCGAACTCGCGTGCCACACGCACCAGTTGCTCGATCTGCTGCACCGTGCTCATCTTGGCGGTGCGCGACTGGTTCCACAGGTTGTCCTCGATGCCGCAACGCACGTGCAAGCCCATGGCCATGCCCATCATGTTGATCGGCAGCACATTGCGCATGCTGCTCTCTACCGTCAGCACCGTGCCGTCGGGTATGGCGCGCACGAAGTTGGTCAAGTTGTAGATATTGGGTGCATCCATACCGCCGCTGATGGCGACCCAGTTGCACACCAACGGACCCTTGTAGACACCGCGGCGAATCAAGCGCTCTACGGTCTCGTAGCTGTTGAGGTTGTAAAACTGGAACGCGCTCTGAATGCCCCGGGCACTCAGGCGGCGCACGTGCTCTTCCACGAAACTGGGCGTGGAGGGAACAATCATTTCGCTGTAAGCACGGCGTCCTTCGGGCGTGTCCATGGAGGTGCCAGTGATGTCGGCGTCTTCCATGTGCTCGGTCACGTTCATCTGTGTGGTGTTGACGGTGACGGTCACCTGGTCCGGCTTGGGTTCGAGCTCGGCCAACATGTGGCGTGTGTCGTCACTCAGCCACTTGGCGTTGGCGCCTTCGCTTTCAGGCGCGAAGCTGATGGAGCCACCCACCTGCAGAATCATGTCGGGCACGCGGGCTCGGATGCCGGCCAGCAACTCGTTGAACATGGACAGACGCTTGGAGCCCCGTCCGTCGAGTTCACGCACATGCACGTGCAGCACGGTGGCACCGGCGTTGTAGCAGTCCACCGCCTTCTGCACCTGCTCCTCCATAGTGACGGGAATGTCTTGTGGAAAGTCGCTGGGAATCCACTCGGGGCCGTAGGGGGCGCAGGTGATTACGAGCGGGGACTGGTTCTCAGGGAACAGGTGGCCGTCTAGAAAGTTCATGATTTTTCCTTTAAGAGGTGAGTGAGAAGTTTTTTTGGGAAATTGCGTGCAGGTCTTAGAACGGCTTATCGCCGACGATGGCGGCGCGTTCCATCTTGCGATGGCAGGGCGGGTAGTCCATCACCGCATAGTGCTGGGTGCTGCGGTTGTCCCAGATGGCCATGCTGTAGGGCTTCCAGCGCCAGCGCACCTGGTATTCGGGGATTTCGGCCTGGGCAATCAGGTACTGCAGCAGATCGCCGCCAGTCTGGTTGTAGTCCTGGCCATAGCGCACCCGGTTGTTGTTGTGGTAGTTCACAAAGTGGGTGGCGAAGGCATTCACAAACAAGGTCTTCTCGCCCGTCTCGGGGTGGGTGCGCACCACCGGGTGTTCAGCGTCGGGGTACTGCGCCTTCATGGCCAGGCGCTTTTCCTGCGGGAACTGTGCCGCAAAGGAGGCGTTGAAGCTGTGGTTGGCCCACAGGCCCTCGATCTGCTCTTTCACGCTTGCCGGCAGCTTCTCGTAGGCCAGCACCATATTCGCCCACATGGTGTCGCCGCCCACCGGCGGGCACTCGATGCAGCGCAGCACGCAGCCCAGGGCCGGTGTCTCGCGCCAGGTGCCGTCGGTATGCCAGGCGTTCTCGTAGCGGTCCACTGGGCTGTCCGGGTTTTTGTAGATCTGCACCAGACCGGGTGCCTCCGGGTGGCTGGGCACCATGGGGTGGGTTTCCAGCGTGCCCAGGCGCTGGGCAAAGGCCATGTGGTCCTGGCGCGAGAGCTTGTCCAGGGTCTGGTCGCGAAGGAACAGCACGCGGTGCTTGAGCAGGGCGGCGTAGATCTCCTGGAACAGGCCGTCGTCGCGCACGGCATCTCCCAGGTTCACGTCCAGCAGTTCGGCACCTATGGCGCAGGTCATGGCTTCGATTTTCATGGTCTTGTCTCCTGTCTTATGTTGGCTTTATGCGGGTAGGAAAATGGATGAACCGGTGGTCCGGCCGGCTTCCATGTCGCGGTGCGCCTGGGCTGCGTCCTCCAGGGCGTAGCGCTGGTTGATCTCGATCTTGA
>JAYVNF010000171.1:0-5649 GCA_043758575.1 Rhodoferax sp. | reverse complement strand
CCTATGTGGACGAGGGCAGCATGGTCGACACCTGGGCCACCGTGGGCTCCTGCGCACAGATCGGCAAGAACGTCCACCTGAGTGGTGGCGTGGGCATTGGCGGCGTGCTGGAGCCGATGCAGGCCGGCCCGACCATCATCGAAGACAACTGCTTTATTGGCGCCCGCTCGGAAGTGGTGGAAGGCGTGATCGTGGAAGAGAACTCGGTGATCTCCATGGGCGTGTACATCGGCCAGAGCACCAAGATTTATGACCGTGCCACGGGCACCGTGACCTATGGCCGCATTCCCTCGGGTTCGGTGGTGGTGTCGGGCAATCTGCCCAGCGCCGACGGCAAGTACAGCCTGTACTGCGCCGTGATCGTCAAGCGTGTGGATGCCCAGACCCGGGCCAAGACTTCCTTGAACGATTTGCTGCGCGACTAAGCCCACTTCACCCGGGAGGCTCCACCATGGCAACGACCAGTTCCCCCACGCCCGGCACCATGGAGCGCATCCTGCGCCTGATGGGCGAGAAGAAGGCGTCTGACGTCTACTTGTCGGCCATGGCGCCAGCCCAGATCAAGATCAACGGCCAGTGCGTGCCCATCAATTCGCAGCTGCTGCCCTTTGATGCCCCAAGGAACCTCCTGGCCGAGGTGCTGCCGGCAGAGCGCATGGCCGAGCTCGATGAGGTGGGTGAGCTCAACATGGGTTTCCCCTTGGCCGGCGTGGGGCGTTTTCGCGTCAGCGCCATGCGCCAGCGTGGCTCGATTGCCGCGGTGATTCGCTATATCGCAGTGGACGTGCCTTCGCTGGACGACCTCAATGTGCCGCTGGTGCTGGGCGAGCTGATCATGGAGAAGCGCGGTCTGATCCTGATGGTGGGTGCCACCGGCGCCGGTAAGAGCACCATGCTGGCTTCGATGCTGGACTACCGCAATGAAAACGCCACCGGCCACATTCTGACGATTGAAGACCCGATTGAGTTTTTGTTCAAGAACAAAAAGTCCGTGGTCAACCAGCGTGAGATTGGCACCGACACGCAGTCGCTGCAGGTGGCCCTGAAAAATGCCTTGCGCCAGGCCCCGGACGTGATTCTGATTGGCGAAATCCGCGACCGCGAAACCATGTCGGCCGCACTGGCCTACGCCCAGTCCGGCCACTTGTGCCTGGCCACCATGCACGCCAACAACAGCTACCAGGCGATGAACCGGATCCTGAGTTTTTACCCGGTCGAGGTACGCGCCACCATGCTGGGGGACCTGGCCGCTGCACTCAAGGCGGTGGTCTCGCAGCGGCTCTTGCGCACCACCACGGGAAGGCGCACGCCGGCCGTGGAAATCATGCTCAACACCAAGCTGATTTCGGAGCTGATTGAAAAGGGTGATTTCTCGGGCGTCAAGGAAGCCTTGGAAAAATCCATGGCCGAAGGCTCGCAGGGCTTCGAGCAGGACATTGCACGCCTGATTGTGAGCGGCCTGGTGGACCGCAAGGAAGGCCTGGCCAACTCCGATTCGCCCACCAACCTGATGTGGCGCATGCAAAACGATTTCTCCCAAAAGGCCCAAGTGGAAGCCGCCCCCGAGGAAGAAGAAGGCGCGTCCTTCACCGAAATCACTCTGGACGTGAAACACGGATGAGCGTTGTTATCTACCTGACCGAGCAGCTGCTGTCCCTGCCTTCGCTCACACCTGAGGACGCGGGCTGCCAGGACCTGATTGCCCAGCGCCTTCAGCCCCTGGGCTTTGTCTGCGAAACCATAGTCAGTGGCCCGGCGGACTTTCGCGTCACCAACTTATGGGCCAAACGCCAGTCAGTTGTGCGCGGTGCCAAAACGCTGGTGTTTGCCGGCCATACCGATGTGGTACCCACCGGGCCCTTGAACGAATGGTTGAGCCCACCCTTTGTGCCGACCCACCGCGATGGCAAGCTGTTTGGGCGCGGCGCTAGCGATATGAAGGCCTCTTTGGCGGCCTTTGTCGTGGCCACCGAGGAATTTCTGGCAAGCCACCCCGAGCCCGCATTGAACATCGCCTTCCTGCTGACCAGTGATGAGGAAGGCCCGGCCAACGACGGTACGGTGGTGGTCTGCAACACACTGAGCGCACGTGGCGAGGTGCTGGACTTCTGCATTGTGGGTGAGCCCACCTCGGTAGAGCGCACCGGTGACATGATCAAGAACGGCAGGCGCGGCACCATGAGCGGCAAACTCACCATGAAGGGGCTGCAAGGCCACATCGCCTACCCGCATCTGGCCAAGAACCCCATCCATTTGCTGGCCCCGGCCCTGGCCGAACTGGTGGCCATCGAGTGGGATGCGGGCAATGCCTTCTTCCCACCGACCAGCTGGCAGGTCAGCAATATCCATGGCGGCACCGGTGCCAGCAATGTGATTCCGGGCAGCCTGGTGGTGGATTTCAATTTCCGCTTTTGCACAGAGTCCACACCGGAGTCCCTGCAGCAGCGCCTCTGCGCGGTACTGGACCGTCACGGTCTGGATTACAGCCTGGCCTGGACCATAGGCGGCCTGCCCTTTTTAACCACCCCGGGAACCCTGGTGGAGGCGGTGTGCGCCGCCATCCGCAGCGAGACCGGCATAGAGACGCAGCTCTCCACCACCGGCGGCACCAGCGACGGGCGCTTTATCGCCAAGGTCTGCCCGCAAGTGATTGAGCTGGGCCCGCCCAATGCCACCATCCACCAGATCAACGAATACGTGCATGTCGCAGACATAGAACCCTTGAAAAATATTTACCGACGCGTTTTGGAAAACCTGAACCAGAAGGCAGGCACGTGACCCTGCTGGAATTAATTGAACGCTCGGCCGGGCAATTGACCCAGGCCGGCGTCTGCTTTGGTCACGGCACCACCAACGCCACAGACGAAGCCGCCTGGCTGGTGCTGTGGCGCCTGGGCCTGCCGCTGGACACCCTGCTCGAAGGTCCGGAGTCGCAGGCGCTGCGTGCCGTGAGCGCTGCCGAATTGGAGCAATGCAGCGCGCTGATTGAGACTCGCATCAGCTCGCGCAAACCGGCCGCCTACCTGACCCACGAAGCCTGGCTACAGGGTGTGTCCTTTTATGTGGATGAACGTGTCATCGTGCCGCGTTCGCTGATTGCCGAGCTGTTGGTGGACGGCGCGCTGGACTACTGGTTGAGCGAGGCCACGCACAAGGTGCTGGACCTGTGCACCGGCAACGCCAGCCTGGCCGTGATTGCTGCCATGGTCTATCCCGACACCCAGGTCGATGCGGCCGATATTTCGACCGATGCGCTGGCGGTGGCCCGCATCAACGTAGACCGGCACGGCCTGGGCGAACGGATTGCATTGGTAGCGTCCGACGGCTTGGCCAATCTGCCCCAAAGCTATGACCTGATTCTGTGCAACCCGCCCTATGTGAATGCCCACAGCATGGCCACCCTGCCCCCGGAATACCGGGCCGAACCAGCGATTGCGCTGGACGGCAACCAGTCCGGTGGTGCCGACGGCATGGACTTTGTGCGCAACCTTCTCACGCATGCGCCCCGGGTGATGAACCCGGGCGCAGTTCTGGTTCTTGAAATTGGCAACGAACGCCATTTCTTTGAGACCGCCTTCCCAACCTTGCAAGCCGTATGGCTTGATACCAGTGCCGGTGAAGACCAGGTCCTACTTCTTACGCGCGACGCGCTGACTGCATGATTAATTTGAAAAATATCACCTTGCGCCGCGGCGTCAAGGTGCTGCTTGACGGCGCCTCCGTCACCCTCAACCCGGGGGAAAAGGTCGGCCTGGTGGGCCGCAACGGGGCCGGCAAGTCGTCCCTGTTTGCCCTGCTCAACGGCAATCTGCATGAGGACGGTGGCGAGTTCTTCATTCCCAGCCAATGGCGCATGGGTCAGGTGGCACAGGACATGCCCGAGACCTCGCAAAACGCCACCGACTTTGTGGTCGAAGGCGACACTGAACTGAATGCGGCACGCATTGAAGTCGCGGCTGCCGAAGCCACCGACGACTACGACCGCATGGCCCACGCTTATATGGCGCTGCACGATGCGGGCGAGCACGACGCACCCTCGCGCGCGCAGGCGCTGATTCTGGGCCTGGGCTTCAAGGGCTCGGAGCTGGAGAACCCGGTCAACAGCTTCTCTGGCGGCTGGCGCATGCGCCTGCAACTGGCGCGTGCCCTGATGTGCCCATCCGACCTGCTGCTGCTGGACGAACCCACCAACCACCTGGACTTGGACGCCCTGGTCTGGCTGGAAGCCTGGCTGAAGAAGTACGAGGGCACCATGGTGGTCATCAGCCATGACCGCGAGTTTCTGGATGCGGTGACCAATGTCACCCTGCACATAGACGCTGCCAAGCTGATGCGCTACGGCGGCAACTACAGCAAGTTTGAAGACATGCGCGCCGAGCAGATGGAGCTGCAGCAAAACGCCTTCTCCAAACAGCAGGACAAGATTGCCCACCTGCAAAAGTTCATTGCCCGTTTCAAGGCCAAGGCCAGCAAGGCCAAGCAGGCACAAAGCCGGGTCAAGGCGCTGGACCGCATGGAAAAAATTGCACCGCTGCTGAGCGAGGCCGACTTCACCTTTGAATTCAGCGAACCGGCCAACCTGCCCAACCCCATGCTGTCCATGACCGGTGTGAGCTTTGGCTACCCGGCGCCGGAAGGCTCGCCGCCCAAGGCGCCGCCCACGGTGATTGTGCGCAACGTCAGCAAATCGGTGCTGGCCGGTCAGCGCATCGGCATTCTGGGTGCCAACGGCCAGGGCAAGTCGACCGTGGTGAAGACCATTGCGCGCGATCTGGAAGCCATAGGCGGTGAAGTGACCGAGGGCAAGGGCCTGAACATCGGCTACTTCGCGCAGCAGGAACTCGACGTGCTGCGCCCGGCCGACAACCCGCTGGAACACATGATCCGTCTGGCCAAGGAGATGGCTGCCAACGGCAAGATGGGTGGCCAGGCCACACGCGAACAGGACTTGCGCAGCTTCCTGGGCACCTTCAATTTCGGTGGCGACATGGTCAAGCAGGCTGTGGGCAGCATGAGCGGTGGCGAAAAAGCCCGTCTGGTGCTGTGCATGCTGGTCTGGCAGCGCCCCAACCTCTTGCTGATGGACGAGCCCACCAACCACCTGGATCTGGCCACGCGCGAAGCCCTGTCCATGGCGCTCAACGAGTTCGAAGGTACTGTCATGCTGGTCAGCCACGACCGCTCCTTGCTGCGCGCCGTCTGCGACGAGTTCTGGATGGTGTCCCGCGGTGGTGTGGAGCCCTTCGATGGCGATCTGGACGACTACCAGCGCTACCTGCTGGACGAGGCCAAACGCCAGCGCGAACTGGCCAAGGAAGAAGCCAAAAACCAGGCCCCCAAGGCTCTGGCGCCCGTCGCAGCACCTGCGCCGCCCGCTGGCCTGACGCAGGACCAGGTGAAACAGTTGAAGAAGGCATTGCTGGCAGTGGAAGAGAAGATGGCCACGCTCAACACCGAGGGTGCGGCGCTGGAGGGCAAGCTCTCCACCAACCCCCACCCTTCCGTGATTGCCGAGACCGGCAAGCGGCTGAAGGCGGTGAACCAGGAGTTGAAAACGCTGGAAGACCAGTGGCTGGATATCACCGGTCAGTTAGAGGTGTAAATTGCGGCGCCCCCAGACGCAGCGGGGGCAGGCAATATCTAACTGGA
>JAYVNF010000170.1:0-5657 GCA_043758575.1 Rhodoferax sp. | reverse complement strand
GGCGCTGGCGCTTGACCCGCAGCTGCTGCTGCTTGACGAGCCCGCCGCCGGCCTGACTGCGCCCGACATCAAGGAGCTCATCACCATCATCCGCAAGATCCGCGACCACGGCATCACCGTGATCCTGATCGAGCACCACATGGACGTGGTGATGGGTGTGTGCGACAACGTATCGGTGCTGGACTTTGGCCAGAAGATTGCCGAAGGCAAGCCCGCCGAGGTGCAGGCCGACGAGAAGGTCATCGAGGCCTACCTAGGCGGCACCGCCGCATAAGTACAGGACACAACCCTATGTTGCAAATCAAAAATCTGGAAGCCGGTTACGGCAAGGTGCAGGTCCTGCACGGCATCTCCATGGACGTGCCCAAGGGCAAGGTCGTGACGCTGATCGGCTCCAACGGTGCCGGCAAGACCACCACCATGCGCGCCATCTCGGGCATGATCAAACCCACCGGCGGTGAAATATCGTTAAGCGCCAAGCGCATCGATGGCATGGAGTCCTACACCATCGCCAAGCTGGGCCTGGCCCACTCGCCCGAAGGCCGGCGCGTGTTCGCCACCATGACGGTGACCGACAACCTGATCCTGGGCGCTTTCCCGCGCCTGACCGGCAGCCGCCCCAAGGGCGATGTGCCGGCCGATCTGGACAAGGCCCTCGAATTGTTCCCACGCCTCAAGGAGCGGCGCAACCAGCTCGCCGGCACCCTGTCGGGTGGCGAGCAGCAAATGCTGGCCATGGCCCGCGCTGTCATGCTCAACCCCGAGATCGTGCTGCTGGACGAGCCCTCCATGGGCCTGGCGCCCATCCTGGTGGAAGAGGTTTTCCGCATCATCGAGGACCTGAAATCACGCGGTGTCACCATGCTGCTGGTAGAGCAGTTTGCTGCAGCGGCTCTCAAGGTGGCGGACTACGGCTATGTGCTGGAAAACGGCCGCATTTCGGTGCACGGCCCGGCCGCGCAGCTGCGGGACGATCCGGCGGTGAAGGCGGCTTATCTCGGTGGTGGGCACTGAGCAGAGTTGCTCTGTTGCTCGTATAGCGCCTTGCCGGTTTTGTGTTGATTTTAGTAACGGGATTCGTTACTATTCAGCCGATGATTCAAAGCTTCAAATGCAGCGACACCGAAGCACTTTTTGCCGGCAAACGCATTGCACGGTTTGCCAACTTTGAATCGGTGGCCCTGCGCAAGCTGCAGCAGTTGCACGCGGCCGCCACCCTGGAGTTTCTGCGCGTACCACCCGGCAACCAACTTGAGGCGCTGAAGCGTGACCGTGTTGGGCAACACAGCATTCGCATCAACAGCCAATGGCGCGTCTGTTTTATCTGGGACAGGGACCACGCCGAAAACGTTGAAATTGTGGATTACCACTGAAAGGAGCAACACCATGACCCGCGAAGTCCCACTGGTTCACCCCGGCATCATCCTGGTAGAGGACTGGCTCGTGCCACTGGGTCTGAGCCAATATGCATTGGCCAAGGCCATTGGCGTGCCGCCTCGGCGCATCAACGAGATTGTCAAAGGCCTGCGCGGCATCACCGTGGATACGGCGCTGCGGTTTGGCGCCTTTTTTGGCACGGACGCCCAAAGCTGGATCAACTTGCAAACCCACTATGACACCGAATGTGCACGGGAGGTCATGGCCGAAACCATTTCTCGCATTCAGCGATTTGTGCCTGCTGCTGCCTGATTTCGAGTGAATTTGCCGCTAGCTCAGTTTGAATGTGCGCTGGAAGCTATGCAACAAATAGCTGCTGCACGGGGGTGGCAAAACCCCGGCCCTTCGCAGGGATAGTGTAAAAAAATGGGAATAGCCTGGGCTTGGGTCTAAACTGTCTCTGCCTTCAAGACTATTCTCACATGAAGCCTGCAAACCCATCCGAAAGCCCGTCCAAAGGCCCCCCGGGGCGGGGCGCCGCCAAAGCCCTGGCCCAGGCGAGCGCCAGCACGCAGGCAGCACCCCAGCCACCCTCTGACAGCACGGAAAAACCCGCTGCTGCTGCGGTGGACGAGAAAACCGGCTTGGGTCTTTCCGAACGTAGGCGCTCCGTTCGCCTGCTGCCTGTGCCGGAGGCGGTAGAGTCCAACGGCGACAGCGAGTGGGCCGCCTTCCAGGCCCTGATATCCGACAACCAGCGCATTTGAAAAAGGTCCCCATGTCTTCTGGAAAAATTCTTGTTGCCCAAGGTGGTGGCCCCACCGCTGTCATCAACCAGTCCCTGGTCGGCGTGGCCCTGGAGGCGCGGCGCTTCCAGCAGGTGCAGCACATATACGGCGCCCTGCACGGCGTGCGCGGCATCATCAACGAAGACTTTCTGGACCTCACCCAGGAGACCAGCCACAACCTGGAGCTGGTGGCCAACACACCTTCCAGCGCCCTGGGCTCCACCCGCGACAAGCCCGATGTGCCCTATTGCAAGGAGATCTTCAAGGTCTTGCGCGCGCACCAGATCGGCCACTTCTTCTACATCGGTGGCAACGACTCATCCGACACGGTGCGCATCGTCAGCGAAGAGGCGCACAAGGCCGGCTACCCGCTGCGCGCCATCCATATCCCCAAGACCATAGACAACGACCTGGTGGGCAACGACCTCACACCGGGCTTTCCCTCGGCTGCGCGTTTTGTGGCCCAGGCCTTTGCCGGTGCCAACCTGGACAACGCAGCCCTGCCCGGCGTCTATGTGGGCGTGGTGATGGGCCGCCACGCAGGCTTTCTCACCGCCGCCGCGGCCTTAGGAAAAAAGTTTCCCGATGACGGCCCGCACCTGATTTATGTTCCTGAGCGCACCTTTGTGCTGGAGAAATTCCTGGGCGATGTGAAGGCCATGTACGAGCGCTATGGCCGCTGCGTGATCGCCGTCTCCGAGGGCATTCACGATGCCTCCGGCACGCCGATTGCCGCGCTCCTGGCCAAGGACCTGGAGCACGATGCCCACGGCAATGTGCAGCTCAGCGGCAACGGTGCCCTGGCCGATTTGCTGTGCGAAGAGATCAAGAGCAAACTGAAGATCAAGCGCGTGCGCGGCGACACCTTTGGCTATTTGCAGCGCTCCTTCATCGGTTGCGTGTCGGACGTGGACCAGCGCGAGGCGCGCGAGGTCGGCGAGAAGGCGGTGCAGTTCGCCATGTGGGGCCAGACCGATGGCTCGGTGGCCATCAAGCGCACCGGCTTTTACTCGGTGGATTACGAGCTGCTGCCGCTCAGCGCCGTGGCCGGCAAGACCCGGGTGATGGAGGACGAATTCATCAACGCCGATGGCACCGGTGTGACCGATGCCTTTCGCATGTACCTGCGCCCGCTGCTGGGCTCGGGCATGCCGGATGCGTTTCGGCTGCGCAACAACCGCGTGCCCAAGGTGCTGGCTTAGCGCGGCCAGGCTTGGCCTGGCGCGCCACCGGCCGCTCACAGAATTGCTTGCGGCAGGTCAGCCAGGCGCAATTTGCTGGAAATTCCAGCCCGGAACCTGTTCCAATATCCCTCAAATCAAGGGGGAAAGTTTTTCACCATGCACAGCACAGCGCGGATTCGGGCTCGCCTCCTGCTTGCGCTGTGCTGCGCCAGCCCGCTGGCCCTTTGCGCCACTGCCTTGGCGGCCAGCACGCCGCTGACCTACTTTCCCGCAGGCCCGATTTACGAATACCGCTGGAAGCTGCTGGAGCTGGCGCTGGCGCACACCCAGGATGGCGCCACACCGGCAGCGCTGCTCCCTTATGCCGAAGACGTTACGCAAAACCGCGGCGTGAAGCTGCTGCAGGAGGGCGCCATCGACGTGGTTGCGCTGGGCACCAACGCCGAGCGCGAAGCGCAGATGCAGCCCATCCGGATCGACATCCTGCGCGGCATCGTGGGCTACCGCATCTTTGTGATCCGCGCCGCCGACCAGGCACACATTGCCAAGCTGGATGCGCAAGCCCTGCGCCGCGAGCTCACCTTTGGCCTGAACAGCCAGTGGGCCGACGTGCCGGTGATGCGCGCCAATGGCTTCACGGTGGCAACCTCCACCAGCTACGAAAGCCTGTTTGGCATGCTGACGGCCAAGCGCTTTGATGCCTTTCCGCGCGGCCTCAATGAGGCGGCACGCGAACTCGAAGAGCGCAAGGGCAGCTACCCCGAGCTGGCGGTGGAACAGAGCAAGGCCTTGTTCTTCCCCTTCCCGATTTATTTTTGGGTGAATAGGGACAACAAGGTCCTGGCCCAGCGCATAGAGCGCGGCCTGACGCTGGCACTGGCCGACGGTTCGTTTCGCAAACTGTTCGAGAGCTACCATGCCAAGGAAATCGCCGCCCTGGCCCGCGAAAAACGCCAGGTAATTCGCCTGCACAACCCCAGTCTGCCAGCCGGTACCCCCGAGCCCGACACCCGCTGGTGGTGGCACTGAGCGGCCCCGCCGTTCTTCTTGATTGCGCCCATGCAGCCCACCTCCACCCTGGCCAGACGCCTGCTCTTTGCGATCTTTCCCTGGTATTTGCTGGTGGCCCTGTGCATGGCCGTGGCCCAGCTGGCGATTCAGCTCACCAGCGTCGACCGCGATATCCAAAACGATCTGGCCAGCCTGGGCCAAACTATTGCCCCCAGTGCCACCATGGCGGTGTGGGAGCTGGACCGGCAGGGCCTGCGCGCCGTGGCCCGTGGCATTCGCCAAAACGCCATCGTCACCGGCGTGCAAATTGCGGCAGCGGAAGGTGACCTGTCTGCCGTTGACGGCGATATACCTCAGCCTGACGCCATTGCTGGCAATGCCCCGTCACAGGCCTTCAACCAAACCAGCGTACCGCTGGTCTACACCTCGCCACGCGGCGAGTCCCAGTTGGTCGGGCAGCTCAGGATCTACTCCAGCCGCGACGTAGTGTGGGCGCGCTCCAAAACCATTGTGCTGCTGACCCTGGCCAGCTCCCTGGTGGTGAGCACCGCGCTGTGGCTGATTTTTTCCTGGGTGATCCGCTTTCGCCTGTCGGACGCGGTCACGCAGGTGGCAAGGGCCGTCAGCAGCTGGCGCTTCCAGCGCCGCAACCTGGCGGTGCAAGCCATCAGCTATCCCTACCAGGATGAGCTGGGCGAGCTCGTCAACGCCTTCAACGAAAGCCGCCTGCAGCTGTCCGACTCTCTGCAGGACCTGGCCCAACTCAACCAGAACCTGGAGACCCTCGTTGCCGAGCGCACGCAGGAGTTGCAGCAGGCCAAGGACACGGCAGAAAAGGCCACCCACGCCAAGTCCGAATTTCAGGCCAATATGAGCCATGAAATCCGCACGCCCATGAACGCCATTTTGGGCATGCTCTACCTGGTGCTCAAAACCGATGTCTCGCCAACCCAGCACAACTACCTGGCCAAGGCGCAGGGGGCGGCGCATTCGCTCTTGGGCATCATCAATGACATCCTGGATATTTCCAAAATCGAGGCCGGCAAGATTGGCATTGAAAGCGTGGAATTCAGCCTGGACACGGTGCTGGACCAGCTCACCGACGCCATCGGCTACCAGGCCGAGCACAAGGGCATTGAATTCCTGATTCGCTACGACGGCTCGATTGCGCCCCTGCTGATCGGCGACCCTTTGCGCCTGGGCCAGGTGCTGCTCAATCTGTGCGGCAACGCGGTCAAATTCACCGAGCAGGGCCAGGTCGAACTGGGCTTCCAGTGCATCGCGCAGAGCGAGACCG
>JAYVNF010000169.1:0-5659 GCA_043758575.1 Rhodoferax sp. | reverse complement strand
TATAAGCGGCTTGCCAGAGCAGGAAGTTGCTCAGGCGCATTTCGCCGCCGGTGCGCACGATCAGGTCCGGGTCACCCACGGCGAAGGTGGAGAGCCGGGTGGCCAGGCTGCCTTCGGTAATGGCTTCACCGGCAGCAGCCAGGGCCTGCGCGGCGTGCACCACGTCCCAGCGTCCGCCATAGTTGAAACAGACATTGAGGATGAGCTTGCGGTTGTCGGCAGTTGCCCGCTCGGCTTCCAGCAGGCTTTGGCGCACGCGCTCGGACAGGTCCGCGCGGGCACCGATGAACTGCAGATGCACGCCCTCTTTTTTGAGCTGGTTCAACTCCCGCGACAGGGCCACCACCATGATTTCCATCAGACCAGACACCTCATCGGCCGGACGCTTCCAGTTCTCGGACGAAAAGGCAAACACGGTGAGCACCTGCACGCCACGCAGCACGCAGGAGCGCACCGTGCGCTTAAGGACTTCCACACCCTGCTTGTGGCCTGCAATGCGCGGCAAAAAACGCTTGTTGGCCCAGCGGCCGTTGCCATCCATGACGATGGCGATATGCCTGGGAACAGACTCCGTTGCAACAGCCATGGCGGGGTGAATCAGGCGAATCGGCAGAGTCAGGCCCTAAACGGCCATGATGTCCTGCTCTTTGGACGCCACCAGACGGTCCACTTCGACAATGTGCTTGTCGGTGATTTTCTGGATATCGGCTTCCGAGCGCTTTTGATCGTCTTCGGAGGCCAGCTTGTCCTTGACCAGCTTTTTCACACTCTCGTTGGCATCGCGGCGGATATTGCGAATCGCCACCTTGGCGCTCTCGCCTTCGTTGCGCACCACCTTGGTCAATTCCTTGCGGCGCTCTTCGGTCATGGCCGGCATGGGCACGCGGATCAGGTCGCCCATGCTGGCCGGGTTCAGACCCAAATCGCTTTCGCGAATGGCCTTTTCAATCTTGGGGCCCATGTTTTTTTCCCAGGGCTGGATGCCAATCGTGCGCGAGTCGATCAGCGACAGATTGGCCACCTGGCTAAGCGGCAGCATGGCGCCGTAGTAGTCCACATGCACCGTGTCAAGCAAGGCCGGATTGGCGCGACCGGTGCGCACCTTGGTGAGATTGTTCTTGAAGGCGTCGATGGAGTGGTCCATCTTTTCTTCCAAAATTTTCTTGATTTCAACAACCGACATGTTCTATTTCTCCAGTCAACCGAATAGCTGTGAAAGCACCGCTTCTGCCCAAGGTCAAGCCTAGGCGTGAACCAGCGTGCCTTCGTCTTCGCCCATGACCACGCGCTTGAGGGCACCGTGCTTGAAAATGGAAAACACCTTGATGGGCAGCTTTTGATCGCGGCACAGGGCGAATGCGGTCGCATCCATGATGCCCAGATTCTTGGACATGGCTTCATCAAAGCTCAGGCTGGCATAGCGCACGGCGTCTGGATCCTTTTTCGGATCGGCGCTGTAAACACCGTCCACCTTGGTGGCCTTGAGCACGATTTGCGCACCGATCTCGGCACCGCGCAAAGCAGCGGCCGTGTCGGTGGTGAAAAAAGGATTTCCGGTACCAGCCGCAAAAATCACCACCTTGCCCTCTTCCAGGTACTGCAAGGCCTTGGGGCGCACATAGGGCTCCACCACCTGTTCAATGCCGATGGCCGACATCACGCGGGCGGTCAGACCGGCCTTATTCATGGTGTCACCCAGGGCCAGCGCATTCATCACCGTGGCCAGCATGCCCATGTAGTCGGCGGTAGCACGGTCCATACCGACCGAGCCACCGGCCACACCGCGGAAAATATTGCCGCCACCAATCACCACCGCCACCTCGACGCCCAGACGGGTCACCTCGGCCACTTCTTCGACCATGCGGCTGATAGTGCCGTGGTTGATGCCGAATTGGTCGTCCCCCATGAGTGCCTCGCCTGACAACTTCAACAAAATGCGCTTGAAGGCGGGTTTAGCATTGGGCATGGGCGAAGTCCTTTGGAGGTCGTGATGGGGGTGTGGTGAGGGACAGAATCAAGCAGCTTGCTTGGCAGCAGCCACTTGCGCAGCCACTTCGGCTGCGAAGTCGTCAACCTTCTTCTCAATGCCTTCGCCCACCACGTACAGGGTGAAACCCTTGACGGTCGTGTTGACGGACTTGAGCATTTGCTCAACGGTTTGCTTGTCGTTCTTGACGAAGGCCTGGTTGAACAGAGAGACTTCCTTCAGGAACTTCTGCACGCCGCCTTCGATGCGCTTGGTCACGATTTCTGCGGATTGCACGGGCTTGCCAGCGGCAGTGGCCACAGCCGCATCTTCAGCCGCCTTGGCAGCGGCGACAGAGCGCTCGCGCTCCACCAGCTCAGCCGGCACTTCAGCGCTGGACAGGGACACGGGCTTCATGGCGGCCACATGCATGGCAACGTCCTTGGCAGCCACATCGTCACCCATGTACTCGACCACCACGCCGATGCGGGTGCCGTGCAGGTAGGTTGCCAGTTGGGCGTCAGACGCGAAACGCTTGAAGCGGCGGAAAGTCATGTTCTCGCCGATCTTGCCGATCAGGCCCTTGCGCACGTCTTCCAGGGTGGGGCCAAAGCCGTCCTGCGTGTAAGCCAGGGCGCTCAGGGCAGCCACATCGGCCGGGTTGTGCTTGGCGACCAAGGCGGCAGCAGCATTGGCCAAGGCCAGAAAGCTGTCGTTCTTGGTGACGAAGTCGGTTTCGCAGTTGACTTCGAGCAGTGCGCCAATATTGCCTTCCACGGCGTTCACGACCACGCCTTCAGCGGTGATGCGTGCAGCAGCCTTGCCAGCCTTGCTGCCGAGCTTGACGCGCAGCAACTCTTCGGCTTTTTCCATATTGCCTTCGGCTTCGGTCAAAGCCTTTTTGCATTCCATCATCGGTGCGTCGGTTTTTCCACGCAGTTCAGCAACCATGCTTGCGGTAATCGTAGCCATCTGTATTTCTCCGTATTCAGTTCAATATTTCAATATCAGCTAAAAAAAAGGGGCACACAAGCCCCCTTTTTGAGGCGGGCAAAGGCTTACGCAGCTTCGCTGACCTCAACAAACTCGTCCGCGCCTTCGGCAGTAGCCACGGCCTTGACGACGTCGTCCATGGCGTTGGCGCGGCCTTCGATCACGGCGTCAGCAATGCCGCGGGCGTACAGAGTGACCGCCTTGGAGGAGTCATCGTTGCCGGGGATCACGTAGTCGATACCTTCGGGCGAGTGGTTGGAGTCCACCACACCGATCAGGGGGATGCCCAGCTTCTTGGCTTCGGCGATGGCAATCTTGTGGTAGCCCACATCGATAACGAAAATCGCGTCCGGCAGCGTGACCATATCTTGGATGCCGCCAATGTCTTTTTCCAGCTTTTCCAGTTCGCGAGCGAACATCAGCTGCTCCTTCTTGCTCATGGCGTCCAGGCCAGCTTCTTGCTGAACCTTCATGTCCTTCAAGCGCTTGATAGAGGTCTTGACCGTCTTGAAGTTGGTCAGCATGCCGCCCAACCAACGCTGGTCAACGTAGTGAACGCCGGCACGTTGTGCTTCAGCGGAAACGATTTCGCGCGCTTGGCGCTTGGTGCCCACCATCAGGATGGTGCCGCGCTTGGCGGTCAGCTGGCGCACAAACTTGGCGGCTTCCTGGAACATCGGAAGCGACTTTTCCAGGTTGATGATGTGGATTTTGTTGCGGTGGCCGAAGATGAACGGTGCCATCTTGGGGTTCCAGAAGCGGGTTTGGTGTCCAAAGTGAACGCCGGCTTCCAGCATTTCGCGCATAGTAACTGCCATGATTTTCTCCAAAGGTTAGGTCTTAAATCCGGTCCGTCGATTGCGTTTTGGTGAAGATAGAATTCTTCAAAACACAACACCTTGTCAGAACCGGTTTGCGATTACGTTGTGTGTGGCATCAAACGCACCACCTGCACAACCGTTCGATTTTAGCATGGAAGAGCCTGCCATCCTGGCGCTCCCCAGGCCAGGCCTCTGACTCCACCGGGAAATGTAGGGCTTTCATGAAAATCGCGGTTATTGGCGCCGGAATCGTCGGCATTTGTACGGCCTACGAACTGGCACTGGACGGACACAGCGTATCCGTCTTCGAGCGCCATGGCGCGGTGGCGGAAGAGGCCAGCTTTGCCTGTGCGCCGCACCAGTCGCCCAGTCTGGCGCATGCCTTGGCCGCTCCGGCATGGCCACAATCCTCGCGCTTGCGCGCCCTGCTCAGCCCCTCGGGCATTTCGCTGGGGCGCGGCACCAGCTGGAAGGATTTGCGCTGGCTCAGCGGCTGGAAAGCGGCACCCAAGGGGTTTTTGGAGCGCTTTGCAGCAGCCCAAACGCTGGCCCGCTACAGCCTGGAGCGCCAGCAAGCTCTGACCCTGCAAGCGTCCTTGGTATTTGAGCAATCTCAGGGCCAGCTGCTGCTATTCAGGTCGGAGCGTGACGTGCTGGCCTACCAGGACCAGCTCGCCGCACTCAATGCCCAGGGTGCTGCAGCCAAGGTCCTGACACCTGAGGAGGCGCGCAAACTGGAGCCCGCACTGGGCAGCGATGTTGCACTGCATGCCGCCCTGCACCTGCCCCATGACGCCCAGGGCAACTGCCGCCAGTTTGCCCACGCACTGCGAGACAAGGCAACAGAACTGGGTGTGCGTTTCCACTTTTCCACGGCGGTCAGCTCCGTCTCGCACACACCGGCCATTACCCTGCATACCGACAGGCTGGGGGCACAGCAGTTTGACCATATTGTGGCCTGCGCCGGCAGCGGTGCAGCATCCCTGCTGGCCTTCAAACAGGCGCCTCTTACCCGTGTCTGGAGTTGCTCCCTGAGCGCACACATACGCGAACCCCTGAACGCCCCGCGCAGCGCCGTGCTGGACGGCCACAGCCAAGTCTCCATCACCCGCCTGGGCGGGCGCATCCGGGTGTCCGGTGGCGCCGAGCTGGGTGGCAGACAACACCAGAAACACGGAGCCGTCAGCAAGCTGCTCTACCAGACCCTGCAAACCCACTTTCCCGGTGCTGCAGATTTCAGCCGCAGCATGCAGCTGTGGCGGGGTGCCAGCATGTTCTCCCCCGACGCCCTGCCCCTGCTGGGCCCCAGTGGCCGGCCCGGCATCTGGCTCAATCTGGCCCATGGACACAACGGCTGGAGCATGGCCTGCGGCTCGGCTCGGCTGCTGGCGGACATGATCCGGGGCCGCCCGGCTGAGCTGGATACAACGCTTGTGCAGCCCGGGCGTTTCATTTCCTGAATTTCTCTAGGCACCACCTTGCCTAGCTGACACAATCAGTTCAACACAAGCCCGTATCCATGAGCCCTGAACTATCCCAAAAGCTGGCATCGGCCGTAGACAGCATGCCAGCCTTCCCCCGAAGTGTGCAGCGCATCCTGGAGCTCACGCGTGATGTCAACAGCACACCCAAGGACCTGGTGGAGGTGATAGACAAAGACCCGGTGGTCACGGTCAAGATCCTCAAGGTGGTGAACTCGGCCTACTACAGCCTGCCCAAGCAGATCACCTCGATTGGTCACGCGGTGGTGTACCTGGGTTTCAACACCATCAAGAACCTGGCGCTCAGCATCGCCGCCATCGGCATGCTGCCCAAGGACAACCCCTCGGGCTTCGATGTGCAGCAGTACCTGCTGCATTCGCTGGCCACGGCCGGCCTG
>JAYVNF010000168.1:0-5672 GCA_043758575.1 Rhodoferax sp. | reverse complement strand
TTTCTCTTGCCTAAGATTTCTCGGGCAAGAAAACGGCCGCAAACCCAAGCGGGGCGCGGCCGTCAATCAAATCATCAACACTTTTATGTAATGGCTAGGAACTGTTCGTGTGGCTTTTTTATTGCGCACTGATGGCGCAGACACTGGGCCAAAAAATCAGGCGTAGACCTTGTCCGCTTCCGAGGTAAAGGCGTCGGCAAAGAAGTTGTCCTCCGACAACCCGGCCGTGGCGCAGTATTCCTTCTTGGCCGAGTCCACCACGATGGGTGCGCCGCAGGCATAGACCTGGTAGGCCGAGAGGTCGGCATGGTCCTGCAACACCGCGCGGTGCACAAAGCCGTTGCGCCCGCTCCAACCATCTTCAGGCTGCGCGTTGGAGACCACCGGCACGTAGCTGAACCAGGTGTTGCTAGCAGCGAAGTCCAGCACCCACGTGTCCATGTAGAGGTCGGAGGGGCGCCGTCCTCCCCAATACAGGGTGGTGGTACGTGTGATGCCTTTTTGCTGCATGTTCTCCAGCAGCGCCTTGATGGGTGCAAAGCCGGTGCCTGAGGCCAGCAAGACGATGGGTGCATCCGAGTCCTCGCGCAGGAAAAAGGAGCCAAACGGCCCTTCAATACGCAGAATGTCTTTCTCCTTCATGGAGCCAAACACCAGATCAGTGAACTTGCCGCCCGGCATGTGGCGGATGTGCAGCTCCACCTTAGAGCCCTCGGTAGGCGCATTGGCCATGGAGTAGCTGCGGCGCGACCCATCGCGCAGCAGGAATTCGATGTACTGGCCGGCGCGGAACAAAAAGGAGTCGTTGGCCGGCAGCTGCAGCTTCATCAGCACCACATCGTCGGATTTCTTTTCCAGACTGGCCACGCGCACCGGCATTTTCTTGATCGGCAGGGCACCGGCCTCGGTCACCTGGCGCGACTCCAGCAGCAGGTCACTTTGCGGCACGGCGCAGCAGGTCAGGATCAGGCCGGCCGCCTCTTCTTCGGCGGTGAGGGCTTTTTCCTGGTGCGCGCGGTGCACCACGGAGCCCGACAGCATCTTGCATTTGCAGCTGCCGCAGGCGCCGTCCTTGCAACCGTAGGGCAGGCCTATGCCCTGGCGAATGCCGGCCGGCAGAATGGCTTCTTCGCGTTCCACGGAGAAGCTGCGGCCGCTGGGTTGCACAGTGACGTTGAAGCTGGAACTGGAGGTGCTGGCGGCGGTGGTCGTCATCTTTATGGGTATCCTGTGGGCTGTATTTTTTTAGCAGCCTTCAATTGTGCCTTCAAACCAAAACCCCCTGGGCGCCTTGCCCGCCCGCTTTCGACGCCAGCGGGTGCTGATCGTGGGGTGTGGCGACGTGGGGCTGCGCCTGGCAGCGGCCCTGCCTTCGCATACGCGCGTGCTGGCGCTGACCTCTTCGGCCGCACGCCTGCCGGAGCTGCGCAGCCGTGGCATCGTGCCCCTGCTCGGCAATCTGGACCGCGCCACCAGCCTGGCGCGCCTGGCCGGCCTGGCCACGCGGGTGGTGTATTTGGCGCCACCGCCCTCCGAGGGCTGGACCGACCCCAGGGTGTCGGCACTGCTGCGCGCACTGCGCCTGCGCGAAGCACCCTTGCAGTTGGTCTATGGCTCCACCAGCGGCGTCTATGGCGACTGCCAGGGCGCCTGGGTCGATGAGACCCGCGCCAGCCAGGCCAGTACGCCGCGTGCCCAGCGGCGCGTTGATGCTGAGTCGCAAGTGCGTTTCTTTGGCCGCTCGACCGGAGCCAGCGTGCAGCTGCTGCGCATTCCCGGCATTTACGCGCCAGACCGCGACGGTGGCACGCCGCGCGCGCGCCTGCAAAAAGGCACACCGATGCTGTGCGCTGCCGATGATGTATACACCAACCACATCCATGCCGATGACCTGGCGCGCGCCTGCGTTGCCGCCCTGTTGAAAGGCAAACCGCAAAGGCGCTACAACGTCTGTGACGACACGGTGCTGAAGATGGGCGACTACTTCGATCTGGCCGCCGATCTGTACCAACTGCCCCGGCCGCCGCGCGTGGCCCGCGACAGTGCACAGCAGCAGCTGCCGACTATGCTCTTGAGCTTTATGAGCGAGTCCCGCCGGCTGCACAACCGGCGCATGAAGCAGGAGCTGGGCCTGCGCCTGCGCTATCCAACGGTGGTCGAGGGTCTGCGGTAAAGCAGCAGCAGCGCTTTCCAGACCAGCCAGCTCGCACCCAGGGTGATGGGAAAGGCCCACAGCACGTCGCTGAGCCAATGCGCCACATCGGCCATGCGCGCAAAGCCGATCACCAGGCCCGAGGCCACACCGACGGCGGCCCACAGGCGTTGGCGGCGGCGGTGCACCAGCCCCAGCGAAACCAGGAACACGCCGCAGGACACGTGGCCGCTGACGAATGAGCAGTTGGCATCGCACTGGTCGGTGATGACGGCTGCGCGGGTGAACTTTTGCGTGCCACCAAAGTTTTCTACCTGGTAGGGGCGGGCGCGCTGCCAGTTGTCCTTGAAGCCCCAGTTCACCACCGCACCCGGCCCCAGCACGCCAGCCAGCACCACAAAGGCCAGCGGCAGGCGCCAGGCCCGCCAGCGCGGTGTGAGGAGCGAGGCGACCCAGCCCAGCAAGGCCAGTACCAGGAAGTAGCGAAACACGGTGGGTATGTAGGCATTGATCCATTCCACCCACCACCAGCCCACGGCCTGCACGTGGGCCTGGGGGCCGGCAAAGAGGGCGGCGGCCTGCAGGTCCAGCGTGGTCCAGAGCGTGGGCAACAGCGCCGCCAGCAGGAACAGGGCCGTGATTGCCAAGAACAACCGGGGTGTATCCGAGGCGGCGCGCTCGGCTTGGGTGGGGTCGGTCATGGGCTAGGTACGGTCGTTGCAGGAAAGGCGGGTCTCACAGGGCCTATGCTAACCTGCGCACCACCCCTACCGGACCCCCTATCCGTGCTACCCCTCTGGCTTGCCCACTACCGGCGTGACAACCTGTCCAGCGACCTGCTGGCCGGCCTGATCGTGGCTGTGCTGGTGATTCCACAAAGCCTGGCCTACGCCTTGCTGGCGGGACTGCCGCCGCAAGCCGGTCTGTATGCCAGCATCCTGCCCGTCATCGTCTATGCCTGGCTGGGCAGCAGCAGCCTGCAGGCCGTGGGGCCGGTGGCCATCACCTCCATCATGACCTATGCCGTGCTCAGCCCCCTGGTGGCGCCTGGCAGTGCGCAGTACATCGCGCTGGCAGCCGGCCTGTGCCTGTGCTCGGGCTTGATTACCATGGGCTTTGGCTTCCTGCGTTTGGGCTTTCTGTCGCAGCTGCTCAGCCGCCCGGTGGTCAGCGGCTTCATCTCCGGCTCGGCCGTGCTGATCATCATCAGCCAGCTCAAATCGTTGTTGGGTGTGCAGGCCAGTGGCAGTAACAGCTGGCAGTCCTTGCAGTCGCTGCTGGCGCATCTGGACCAGACCCATCCGGCCACCCTGGTGCTGGCCTGCGTGGCGCTGCTGTGGCTGGCCCTGTCGCGTTACGGTTTGCTGCCCCTGTGCGTGCGCCTGGGATGGAGCCGCAAGACGGCGGAGGTCTGGGTGCGCGTGATGCCCTTGGTAGTGCTGGCCACGGCCAGTGTCAGCGTGGTGGCGCTGGACTTGGACCGCGTGCACCAGGTGGCGGTAGTGGGCGCGGTGCAAGAGGGCTTGGGCGGTGTGCACTTTTTCTTTCCCGGCCTGGATGACTTGCATGTGCTGCTGGTGCCGGCACTCGTCATGGCCTTTATCGGCACGGTGCAAAACATCACCATGGGCCAGGCCCTGGCCGCCAAAAACCATGAACGGCTGGAGCCCAATCGGGAACTGGTGGGCCTGGGCGCGGCCAATGTGGTGGCGGCCTTTTACAGCGGCATGCCGGTGGGGGGCGGGCTGTCGCGCTCGGCCATCAACCTGGCCGCCGGAGCCCGTACACCCATGGCCAGTCTGTCTGCCGCGGCCAGCATGCTGCTGATCGTACTGGCCGGTACCCACTGGTTTGCGCGCCTGCCGCTGGCGGTGCTGGCCGCCAGCATTGTGGTGGCGGCCATCAGCATGATTGATGTGCAGGCCTTTCGCCAGGCCTGGAGCTACGACCGTGCCGACGCATTGGCACTGTTGGGAACGGCAGCCGGCGTGTTGCTGCTGGGCTTGGAGCTGGGCATTGCCACGGGCGTCGTGCTGTCCCTGGTGACCCTGCTGGTGCGGGCCAGTGCCCCCCACATTGCCGTGATTGGCCGTATTGCCGGCACCGAACACTTTCGCAACGTTGAGCGCCACGGTGTCGAGACCGTCCCCGGCGTGCTGTTTCTGCGCATTGATGAGAGTTTGTTCTTTGGCAACCTGAATGCGGTGGAGGCGCGCCTGGCCGCCGAGCTGATGAAGGACAGCCGTATCCGCGATCTGGTGCTCATCATGAGTGCGGTCAACCGCGTGGACACCACGGCGATGGAGGTGCTCACCGACATCAACAGGGACCTGGGCGCGCGCGGCATTCGCCTGCATCTGGCCGAGGTCAAGGGGCCGGTGCAAGACCGCTTGCTGCATTCGCCATTGTGGAAAACCCTGTCAGGCCAGGTGCACCTGTCGGTCAACAGCGCTTTCGAGGCGCTGGCCGCCGAAAGAAGCGCGCAAAACGGGCACTACATCATTTGATGCCGGGCGCCGGGCGCCGGGCGCAGCTGCTCGGCCGCCCATTGAGTGATTTCCCGCAAGCTAAAGGGTTTGCTGAAAAAAGCATCGGCGCCTTTTTGCATGGCCAGTTCGCGGTCACAGTCATCGTTGCGGCTGGTCACCATGGCCACCACCATGTCGTGCGTGACCGGGTCACTGCGCAGCTTGTCGAGCAAGTCCAGGCCTTCGTTGGCGCCGGGCATCATGATGTCCAGAAACACCACGCGCGGCTTGTGGCGCAATATGGCTTCGAAGGCCGATACGCTGTCCGTGGCTTCGCACACGCTGAACTGGCGGCTCAAAGCCATGCCCAGCAGCTTGCGGATCATGGGGTTGTCATCAACGACGAGAATTTGAGCCATAGTTTTCCTGACTCAAGTATTAACGAGAAAGCACTGCATTCGCTGACAGCGGGCTATTCTTTGCAGCAGTTGTCTGATTGTGGTGCACCCAGGTAAACATCTGTGCATTCCTGCGTGCACGCTGCCTGCTTGGCAGCGCAGTCAGAGTCCTTCACACCGCTTCGCCCGCCTTGCGCAAAATGCCGTAGAGCTGGTCCTTGAGCAGCAACTTTTCTTTTTTCAACTGCTCTATTTTTTCCGGGCTGCCCACTTCGATACGAGACTCCATGTTCTGGATCTTCTGGTCCAGGCTGTTGTGGGCATCAAACAGGCGGCCGAAATGGTGGTCGCTGGTTTTGAGCTGGGTAATCAGGTCGCGGTATTCTGGGAACATGCAAACTCCTGTGGCAGTGCGCGAAAAAGAATATGCGCACTGAGGAGCTTATAACAGCCATGGCAGACAAGCCATGGTGCCTGGAGCAGGGAGGCCGTGATCGATCCGTTCCCGCGCAAGTACGCGGCGCAGCAAGGTGCCGAAGATGGTCTTGGCATACTTACTCATTAGTCAGTAAGTTAGCAGACATTTGTTGACAAGTTTGCGGGCATTCTTTATGCTGTGCAGCATGAAGCGAGATGGACGTACATTGGCTCACA
>JAYVNF010000167.1:0-5678 GCA_043758575.1 Rhodoferax sp. | reverse complement strand
TGCGCCTGGGCGACACCGCCGCACGCATGGGGGGCGACGAGTTTGTGGTGATTCTGGAGGAACTGGACGGCGGGGCGATGGCGGCGGTCCAGGCCGAGGCCGTGGCCGAAAAAATCCAGCTGCTGCTGCGCCAACCCTACATGCTGGACCTGGCCACCGGCACCCCCAGCGGCACCCTGCGCGAGTACCTGTGCACTGCCAGCATGGGTTTGACGCTGTTCAATGACAAGACCCTCTCCACCGACGAACTGCTCAGGCGCTCGGACACCGCCATGTACGAGGCCAAGGCCGCCGGGCGCAATACGGTGCGCTTTTTCGATCCTTCCATGCAGGCCACCGTGAATGCACGCGCAGCCCTGGAAGAGGACTTGCGCCATGCGCTGGCACAAAACCAATTGCTGCTGTACTTCCAGCCCCAGGTGGACTCGTCGGACCGCATCCTGGGTGCCGAGGTGCTGCTGCGCTGGCTGCATCCGGTGCGTGGCATGGTCATGCCGGGCGATTTCATTCCCCTGTCCGAAGAGACCGGCCTGATCCTGCCCATCGGTGCCTGGGTGCTGGAGGCCGCCTGTGCCCAGCTCCAGCGCTGGGCCGGGCACGCGGAATTCAAGGCGCTGACGATTTCGGTGAACGTAAGTGCGCACCAGTTCCGCCAGGCCGACTTTGTGGAACAGGTGCAGCGCATTGTGCTGGCCTCCGGGGCCAACCCGCATCTGCTCAAACTGGAGCTGACCGAGAGCCTGATGGTCAACAGCGTGCAGGAAACCGTGGACAAGATGGAGTACCTGCACGCCCTGGGCATTGCCTTCTCGCTGGATGACTTTGGCACCGGCTACTCCTCGCTGTCGTATCTACAGCGCCTGCCACTCAAGCAGCTGAAAATTGACCAGAGCTTTGTGCGCGATTTGCTGGTGGATGGCAAGGACGCGGCGATCGCGCAGACCGTCATCAACCTGGCGCAAAACCTGGGCCTGAGCGTGATTGCCGAAGGGGTGGAGACGCAGGCCCAGCGCGACTTTCTGCAGCGCATTGGCTGTCACGCCTACCAGGGCTACTTTTTTGGCCGCCCAACGCCGCTGCAGGCGTTTGAGCAGCTGCTCTATGCCGAGGCGCTATAGGGTTGCGGGCTATAAGGTTTCGGTGTTGCCGTCCACCACCATTTCCTGGCCCGAAATGCGCGCACCCTGGGCCGAGGCCAAAAACCGGATGGCGTTGGAGACGTCCTGTTCCGACACAAAGGTGCGCAGGGACGCAGTTTGCGTAAACAGCGTGCGCACCTCCTCTTCAGTGCGCCCGGTCACGTGCGCCTCCGCCGCAATCACCCGGTCCATGCGCTGGCCCTGAACCGAGCCGGGGCAGACGCAGTTCACCCGCACGCCCAAAGGCCCGAGTTCCTGGGCCAGGGTCTTGGTCAGGCCGCGAATCGCCCACTTGGCGCTGGCATAGGGCGCGCGGCGCGGAAACCCATACAACCCTGCGGTAGAGGACAGATTGACAATCGCGCCCCAGCCCTGGGCGCCCATCACGCGGGCGGCTTCACGGCAGCACAAGAATGTGCCATCCAG
Organism: Rhodoferax sp.; assembly: GCA_043758575.1. Lineage (GTDB taxonomy): Bacteria > Pseudomonadota > Gammaproteobacteria > Burkholderiales > Burkholderiaceae_C > Allorhodoferax. The sequence continues at coordinate 4,113 of JAYVNF010000167.1, read as the reverse complement.
GTTCACGCCCAGGCACTGGCGCCAATCGGCGAATGCGATATCCGCTGCATTGGCCGTGGGCCCGGCAATGCCGGCGCAGTTGACCAGCACGTCCAACCCTCCCAGCACCTGCAAGGCTTGCCGGAACAGCGCCGCAACCTGGAGTTCGTCCGACACGTCGCACACGCAGCCGGACAAGCCACTGTGCCGCGCCAGCGTGCCCTGCAAGGCCCGCGCATCGGCATCACAGACAAACACCTGGGCGCCGTCCTGCAAAAAATCCAGCGCCGTCTGCAAGCCAATGCCGCTGGCGGCGGCGGTGATCAATACTCGTTGCGTGGAGATTGCTTGCATAGGGTCTGGTCCTTATGTTGTGGGTGACATCTGTAGCGTGGCCAGGGTGTTGCGGCACACGCGCGGCACATCAGTGTTTGTGTCGGCGACTGGCCCACCAACCTTCGGCACTGTAGATCACCAGCGCGACCCAGATCAGCACAAAGCCGGCGATGCGTGCGCTCTGCAGGGGTTCCTTGAATACCAGCACGCCCAGGGCAAACTGCAGGCTCGGCGAGATGTACTGCAATATGCCCATGGTGGTGAGCGTGGTGCGCCTGGCGCCAGCCGCAAACAGCAGCAACGGGGTGGCCGTCAGCGGCCCGCCCAGCAACAACCAGGCCAGCGTGGTGGGATTTCCCTGCACCAGCGCACTGCTGCCCTGCCAGCTCAGGTAGGCCAGCACGCCCATGGCCAGCGGTGCCAGCATCAGCGTCTCCAGCGCCAGGCCCTCCAAAGCGCCCAGGGCGCCAACCTTGCGCAGCAGGCCATAGGTGCCAAAGCTCAGGGCCAGCACCAGAGCCGTCCAGGGTGGATGACCGGCCTGCACGGCTAGCCACAGCACGCCTGCCGTGGCTACCGCCACTGACAGCCATTGCCCACTGCGCGGACGCTCGCGCAGCACAAAGAAACCGATGGCCACATTCACCAGCGGCAAAATGAAATAGCCCAGACTGGCATCCAGCACGTGGTGGTTTTGCACCGCCCACACATAGGTCAGCCAGTTCACCGTCAGCAAGGCGGCCGACAGTGCAAACGCCGCCAGCACGCGCGGTTGGCCGGCCACCGTGCGCAACCAGGCCCAGCGTTTCAGCAGCAGCAGGACGCAGAGCAAAAACACCAGCGACCACAGGGTACGGTGCATCACCACCTCCAGGGGATCCACCCCTGCAAGCTGGAGAAAGTACAAAGGGAAAAGCCCCCAGGCCAGGTAGGCTGAGAGCGCGTAAAGAACACCAGGATTCATGCAGACACCTTGCAAAAAACGCAGCCTGCGCCTTCACGGCAGGTGCCATGCGCATTGTTGCATCCAATCGCCCGGCGTCGCCGGGCGCCTGTCATGGGCGTCTGGCCATCAAGCCGTCAGCACCGCCTGGCTGCTGGCCAGGGCCTGCAATTTGTCGATGGTGTTCACGTCGTCGATAGTCGCATTGGACACCAGTGAAATGAATTTGTTCCATTTGGCTGGATTGCTTTCGTTGACATTGCTGCTCAGCACCACGCCCAGGCGGGTGAGATCCTGGCTCAGCAGGCCGCCTACGTTCGTGAAGCTGGTGGCCGTGGAGTCGTTGAGCACATTGGCCTGGTTCATGACCTTCTCTACGATGTGCTCCAGATCTGTCAGTGCATTGAGGCTGGTCAGATCGGTGCGCTGCTTGAGCCCTATGGCATTGTTCAGCAAGGCCAGCGCGTCCGCCCCTAAGGTGGAGGTGCTGGTGTTGGTGCCCACTGCCGTGTTGGCCAGCATGGTGCCGGGTCCAATGCCGATCAGGGCATAGTCGCTGGCCAGCGGCGTGGGCAGCACGTCCACCGCGCTGCCGTTGGCCTCGCTGAGGATATGGTCCCAGGCCGTGATCACGCCATTGATTTCCGAAACGGTGTCAACATTGGCCTGCGCCAGACCATGGATGACGCTGTTGATGGCACCCAGATTGGCCGAGGACACACCGGTGTTGTGAATGCCAATATTGCTGTAGTCCAGCAGGGTGGGCGCCGTGTTGCTGTTGGAGTTGTTGGAATAGCCCAGGATGGTGCCCAGGCTGACGGCTGCCTGCAATTCCTGCACCGTGTCCACGCCAGTTCCATCATCGGCGCTGGCCTTGATCTGCTGCTGGATCGCCGTCAGGTTGTCCGGCCCGACATTGCTGATGCCCAGTGTGCTGAGTTCGGACGCCGTCAGGGCGATGGCCGGATCGGCACCTGCGGCCAGGGTCATCACCTTGTCGATTACTTTGACCAGACTGTTGATTTCGTCCACTGTGTTGACGCTGCTGCTGGTCTTGCGAATCAGTACATCGTCCAGCAAATTCAACGCGGCGGCCTGCTGCGTGTCACCCGCTGTGACGGCCTTGCCAGCGGTCACGCCGATAGTGCGGAAATCGCTCAGCGTGGGGTCCGTCGTGCTTTGGCGGGCAGACGAGTCACTGGCACCCTGGGCGTCGCCCAGAATTTTGCGGTAGGCGTCCACCACGCCCTGCACTTCGGGCAGGGTGTCCACACTGGACTTGTCCAGCAGCCGGATGGCATCGTTGATGGCGCTCAGGTTGCTGGAGTCGACCCGGCTGGTGACGCCGATGTTGAGGTAGTCCTGCTGCGTTGGCGCCGGATTGCCGTCCTGCTCTGCATAGGCCACCATGACAAACTGGCTCACCACCGCCTGCAGCTGTTTGACGCTGGCGATGCCGCTGCCGTCGTCGCTGGAAGCCTTGATGCCGTCCAAGATGACGGACAGGTTGTCCACCGTCGCTCCGCTCACGCCCAACGCCAGCAGGTCATCCTTGGTGAGGGCGTCCGTCGGGTCTAGGCCTTGCGCCAGCTGCATCAATTTGTCCACAACCTTGTACAGGTCGTTGACTTTTTGCACGCTGTCCACTGCCGTGCTGGCCAGGCGCGCAATGGTGCTGTCCAGCAGGCCCAGGGCCGCCGCGTGTTGGGCGTCGGTGGCATGACCCGCCACGCCGTCCTTGCCGGCCACACCAATGCTGGCACCGATTGCCAGCAGGTCGCTCACCGTGGGATCGCTGGCGGAGGCGACCCAAGCGCTGGTGCTGCTTTTGGCAGCGGCCAGCAGATGGACCCAGGCATCGACCACGGCTTGCACCTGGGCCTTGCTAGCCACCGAGGCCTCCGGCAAGGTGTCTACCGTGTTGTTCACAGAGGCCAGGTTGGCGGTGGTTACACCGGTCACGCCCAGCGCCACGTAATCGCCGACTGCGGGCGCCTTGGCCGCGCCATTCTTGGCATAGGCGTTCACCAATGCCTGCGCGGCAAGGGCCGCTGGGTCGCCCGCGCTGCTGGCTGGGCTGCCACCGCCGGACTCGTGGCCGACAGCGCCCAGCAGCAACAGGCCGCCGCCTGCCAGTCCGAGCTGGCCCATGGTCCCCAAGGACGCGAAGGGGCCCGAGGGCAGGGTGCTGGTGTCGCTCAAATAAGTGGGGGCAGTGCCAGCGGCGCCAATGGCCGCATCGGCCGTCATCGCGCCGCCCCAGAAGGCCTTGGTATCCAGGGCGCCATAGTCGAAAGCGTCACCGGTAGGCCCGACGCCGGTCAGCGGTGCGGGTGCATACAGAAAGTAGCCCTGGATCACGATGTCCGGGAAGGCCGCATCCTGGGCGTCAATGGCAATGTGCAAATCGTTGCCGACGCGCTGGGTCACGAGCTTCTTGGGCGCACCTTTGTGGTCACTGGAGGAGTCCCACATTTGTGTCAGCACGTATTTGACGCCGGGGCGGGCGGTAAGAAGCACCGGGCCTTCGTGGTTGGCCTCACCGACGATTTTGTTTGCCAGGCCGACTCCGGCCTTTGTCATTTTGATTGCGTAAGTCATGCGGTTCCTTTGTCCATGTCGGAGCGGCATGGTACCCAGAACAAAGGATTTTGGTCACTGAAAAGCACGCCGCAGACACCTTATTGCGCTTCAGTGCCTGTTCAGGCATAAAAAAACGCGCCGGGTGGCGCGTTTTTCATGCAATCACAGCGGCTTTACTTGCTGACCACGCGGACCATTTCCAGGCACTTGTTGGAGTATCCCCATTCGTTGTCGTACCAGCTGATCAGCTTCACAAAGGTGCCGTCCAGGGC
>JAYVNF010000166.1:0-5696 GCA_043758575.1 Rhodoferax sp. | reverse complement strand
ATTCACTTCCTGCGCGAAAAAATGTGCCTGACCGGCGCCCACATCGGCTGCGAGACCAGCCACTGTGGCGCCTGCACCGTGGACATTGACGGCCAGTCGGTCAAGAGCTGCACCCACCTCACGGTGCAGTGCGATGGCAGCGAAATCAAGACCGTGGAAGACCTGGCCAGCGCCGGCGTGCTGCACGCGATTCAAGATGCCTTCTACAAAGAACACGGCCTGCAGTGCGGCTTTTGCACCCCTGGCATGCTGATGCGCGCCTACCGCTTTTTGCAGGACAACCCGAATCCCACGGCGGAAGAAGTGCGCCACGGCATGTCCGGCAATCTGTGCCGCTGCACCGGCTACCAGAACATCGTCAAGGCGGTGTTGCATGCGGCCAAGACCATCCAACAACAAAGCGCGGTGGCCGCGTAAGCGGCACACGCCACCCAGGAGACATACCCTATGAACGCACCTTTGAGTGAACGCGAAAAAGCCCTGATGGGCATGGGCGAGAGCCGCCTGCGCAAGGAAGACGCCCGCTTTATCCAGGGCAAGGGCAACTATGTGGACGACATCAAGCTGCCGGCCATGCTGCACATGGACATCGTCCGTGCCCCCGTGGCCCATGCCCGCATCAAGCGCATCAACAAGGAAGCCGCGCTGAAGATTCCCGGCGTGATTGCCGTGCTCACGGCCGAAGACTTGAAGCCCTTGAAGCTGCATTGGATGCCCACGCTGGCCGGCGACGTACAGGCCGTACTGGCCGATGAAAAAGTGCACTTCCAGATGCAGGAAGTGGCCGTCGTCATTGCCGAAGACCGCTACGCCGCGGCCGACGGCGTGGAAGCCGTAGAGGTGGAATACGAAGAGCTGGAAGCCGTGGTCGACCCCTTTGAGGCCTTGAAGCCCGGCGCCCCGGTGCTGCGCGAAGACCTGGTGGGCAAGAACGAGGGCGCGCACGGTCCGCGCAAGCATCCTAACCACATCTTCAACTGGCAGGCCGGCGACAAGGAAGCCACCGATGCGGCTTTCGCATCGGCCGCGGTCACTGTCACGCAGGACATGCACTACCCACGTGTGCACCCCTGCCCGCTGGAGACCTGCGGCTGCGTCGCCAGCTTTGACCCGATACGCGGTGAGCTCACCACCTGGGTCACCAGCCAGGCGCCGCACGTGGTGCGCACCGTGGTGTCCATGCTCTCGGGCATCCCCGAGTCCAAGGTGCGCATCATCTCGCCCGACATTGGCGGCGGCTTTGGCAACAAGGTGCCGATCTACCCCGGCTATGTCTGCGCCATCGTGGCCTCCATCGTGCTGGGCCGCCCGGTGAAGTGGGTGGAGGACCGCATCGAGAATTTGTCGAGCACCGGCTTTGCCCGCGACTACCACATGACCGGCGAACTTGCCGCCACTGCGGACGGCAAGATCCTGGCGCTGCGCACCCATGTCACCGCCGACCACGGCGCCTTTGACGCCTGTGCCGACCCCAGCAAATTCCCGGCCGGCATGTTCCATATCTGCTCGGGCTCGTACGACATTGCCGCGGCCCACTGCTCGGTGGACGGCGTCTACACCAACAAGGCGCCCGGTGGCGTGGCCTACCGCTGCTCTTTCCGCGTGACCGAGGCGGTGTATCTGGTGGAGCGCATGGTCGACGTGCTGGCGCAAAAACTCGGCATGGACAAGGCCGAGATCCGCAGCAAGAATTTCATTAAGCGCGAACAGTTCCCCTACAAATCGGCCTTTGGTTTTGAGTACGACTCGGGCGACTACCAGACTGCCCTGGACAAGGTGCTGGACGCGGTCGACTACAAGGGCCTGCGCGCCGAGCAAGCCATCAAACGCGCCGACCCGAACTGCCCAACCCTCATGGGTATTGGCCTGGTCAGCTTCACCGAAGTGGTGGGCGCAGGCCCCAGCAAGATCTGCGACATCCTGGGCGTGGGCATGTTCGACTCGTGTGAGATCCGCGTGCACCCCACCGGCAGCGCGATTGCGCGCATGGGCACCATCTCGCAAGGCCAGGCGCACCAGACCACCTACGCGCAAATCATCGCCACCGAACTGGGCATCTCCTCGGAAATCATCCAGGTGGAAGAGGGCGACACCCACACCGCGCCCTACGGCCTGGGCACCTACGGTTCGCGCTCCACACCAGTAGCCGGTGCGGCCATTGCCATGGCGGCACGGAAAATCCACGCCAAGGCCAAGACCATTGCCGCGCACCTGATGGAGGTGAGCGAAGCCGATCTGGAATGGGAAATCGACCGCTTCAAGGTCAAGGGCAATGACGCCAAGTTCAAGACTATGACGGAAATCGCCTGGGCCGCCTACCACCAGCCACCGGCTGGCCTGGAGCCAGGGCTGGAGGCCGTGCACTACTACGACCCGCCGAACTTCACCTTCCCCTTTGGCATTTACCTCTGTGTGGTGGACATCGACAAGGCCACCGGCGAGACCAAGGTGCGCCGCTTCTACGCGCTGGACGACTGCGGCACGCGCATCAACCCGATGGTGATCGAAGGCCAGATCCACGGTGGCCTGACCGAAGGCTTTGCCGTGGCCATGGGCCAGCTGCTGAGCTTTGACAAGCAGGGCAACATCCAGGGCAACTCGCTGATGGACTACTTTTTGCCCACCGCTGTGGAGACGCCGACCTGGGAGACCGACTTCACGGTGACCCCTTCGCCGCACCACCCGATTGGTGCCAAGGGCGTGGCCGAGTCGCCCCACGTGGGCAGCATTCCCACCTTCACCAGCGCCATGGTAGACGCCTTTGCGCACCTGGGTGTGACCCACTTCAACATGCCGCACACGGCCTACCGCGTGTGGCAGCAGTTGAAGGCTGTGGGCATCGTTTCTTAAGAAAAGGCAGTTATGGAAGTTGTTCTCGACAAGACCTACCCGGTAGCCGCCGGCGTGGACGCGGCCTGGGCCGTGCTGGCCAACATGCAGGAGCTGGCCACCTGCATGCCGGGTGCGCAAATCACCGAAACCATTGATGCCACGCACTACCTGGGCGCGGTCAAGGTCAAGGTGGGGCCGGCGGTGGCAGCCTTTGCCGGCACCATTGAAATCCTCACGCTCGATGCCGCCACCCGCACCCTGAAGATGATGGGCAAGGGCGCCGACAAGGGTGGCTCCTCCGCCAGCATGGAGCTCACCGCCAACCTGATTCCCGCCGAAGGCGGCCTGAGCACCCTGGTGGGCCATGCCGAGGTCATCGTCAACGGCAAGTTCGCGCAGTTTGGCGGGCGCATGATGACCTCGGTCTCCGACATGATTCTGTTGCAATTTGCCGATGTGTTCTCGCAAAAGGCGGCGGTGCAGCAGGCCAGCATGGCGCCCGTGGACGCCGCGCCTGCGGCAGACGCGGGTGCTGCAGTGGGTGACAGCGCCGTGGGCTCGGGCAGCGAGGCGGTGGGCGCAAGTGCTGCGTCGGCAGCAGCGCCCCAAGCCGCACGCGCAGTGCCAGCGGCCCCCATAGTCGCCAAGGAATTCAACGCGCTGGCCTTTGCCTGGCTGATGTTCAAGAATTTCTTTGCCGGCCTGTTCGGTCGCAAATCCTGAGCGGCGCAAGCGCCATGCAAGCGACTCCCGAGGGCCTGCGCGAGCAGCTCTTTCAGGCCGGCTACATTGCGGACGAAGACCTGGCCAGCCTGGTCTGGATGGGCCTGGCGCTGGAGCGCCCGCTGCTGCTGGAAGGCGAAGCGGGTGTCGGCAAGACCGCCATTGCCGCAGCCTGCGCGCGCGCTTTGAAACGCCCGCTCTTGCGCCTGCAATGCTACGAAGGACTGGACCTGAGCCAATCGGTGTACGAATGGAACTATAGCCGCCAGCTGCTGGAAATCCGCCTGGCCGAGGCGGGCCAAGGCGACCGCGCGGCACTGCGCGACAACCTGTTCTCCGAAGCCTTTTTGCTAGAGCGCCCGCTCCTGCAGGCTATACGCTGTGCCGAGCCCTGCGTGCTGCTGATCGACGAAATCGACCGCGCCGACGAAGCCTTCGAGGCCTTCCTGCTGGAGATGCTCTCCGAGTACCAGGTGACCGTGCCCGAGATCGGCACGCTCAAGGCCATCAGCAAACCGCTGGTGGTGTTGACCAGCAACGGCACGCGCGATCTGTCGGACGCGCTGCGCCGGCGCTGCCTGTTCCATTACGTCGATTTCCCCACGCTGGCACGCGAGATGCACATCGTGCGCACCCTGGTGCCTGAGGCCGCCGGCCGCCTGGTGGAAGAGGCCGTGGCCTTTGTGCAGCGCCTGCGCAAGCAGGACCTGGAAAAAATACCCGGCGTGGCCGAGACCCTGGACTGGGTGCGCGTGCTGTTCAAACTTGGCTACAGCGATTTGCCGGTGGACCCCCAATTGCTGCTGCCCTCGCTGGCCGCGCTGCTCAAAACCCGCACCGACCGCTGGCTGCTCACCTCCGACACCGTGGCCAAGCTGCTGGACGGGCCGCGCATCGCGCAGGACGTGGGCGTGGCCGGGGCCATGCAGTAGCTGCGCGGACTAAGCCCATGGTGCAGACCCCGGCACAGGCAACGGACGGCGCCGCATGGCCCGCTGACGCTACCCGTGGCACGACCCCGACGGACGCCAACACGCCTGCCGCTGCGGCCGACCCGCGTGTGCAACTGGGCGTCTACGCGCACTACCTGCGCGGCCACGGTTTTGCACTGGGCTATGCCGAAGTCGAACTCATGGCGCGCGCCGCTGCCGCCCTGCCGCTGATGCAATGGCCGCGCATTGCCGCGCTGTGGCGCGGCATCGCCTCGGGCAGCCAGACCCAGTGGACGCGCTACCCCGAGCTGCACCAGGCCTTCTGGTTCCCGCACAAAGTGCGGGCAAAGACTCGCAGCGCCGGTCTGACGCAAAAGTCGCGCTCGCTGCCTGAGCTGGTGCAACAAATGCACAAGGACATGGCCGACACGCCGCCGGGCCCCTCCAAACCCAGCGTGGGCGTGGCCGACCAGGCCGGCACCGGCGATGTGGATGCGCCGGGTGCTGATAAAAAATCCCAGGGCGGTGCCAGCCGCACGGCCACACCCGACACGCGCGATTTTTCTGAGTGGTTACCCGGCGACATGGACCGCTTCGAGCCTTTGGTCGAAGCCTTTGCGAAGCGCCTGCGCGCCAAGCTGATGCGCCGCCTGCAAGACCAGCCCACACGTGGCGCTATTCATTTGCGCCGCTCGCTGCGCCAGGCCCTGGGCACCGGGGGCGAGCTGGTCAAGCTGCACCATGTGCGGCGCAAACGCCGCCTGCCGAAAATTGTGGTGCTGGTGGATGTGAGCCGCTCCATGGAAACCCATGCCCAGTTCTTTCTGCGCCTGGGCCGCGCCCTGGTGGACATCATGGATGCGCGTGCCTTTGTCTTTCACACCCGTCTGGCCGAGGTCACGCCCTTGATGCGCAAACGCAGCAAGCGCATGCAGGAGAAAGTCAACGCGGTGAGCTTTGGTTTTGGTGGCGGCACGCGCATTGCCCACTGCCTGGGCGAGGCGCTGGATGTGCACTTGGGGCCCACGCTCAAGAGTGGCGATATCTTCATGGTGCTCAGCGACGGCTACGACACCGATGCGCCCGAGGGCCTGGGCCAGGTGCTGGCGCGCGTGCGGGCGCGCGGTGCGCGCATCTGCTGGCTGCACCCCACGCTGGAGCGCCCGCAGTCCGAGGCCATGCGCCTGGCGGCGCACCATGTGACGCGTT
>JAYVNF010000165.1:0-5699 GCA_043758575.1 Rhodoferax sp. | reverse complement strand
CGGTCAGGCCCAAGCCCGCGGGCTGGCGCCCTGGGTGGAACTGGCGGCCACAGTGGAAGGCGCGGCAGAGGCCATGCGCGCGCGTTTTCCCGAGGGCGAACGGGTGGAGCGCATGGATTGGCTGGCCGCTGGCGGGCGCTGGCCGTTGTTGCTGCAGGCTGCCGCGCAGGCGCTAGAACGGGCACAGGCCGCGCTGGCGCTGCTGGCCGAAATGGCGCCAGAGCTGCAGCTGCTGGAGGCCCGCGCGCAGGACCTGCTGCAGCTGCTGCAGCTGTTTTTGCAGCCGGCGCCCAGCGACGGCGTGCGCTGGCTGGAGCTGGGGCGCCAGGTGCGTATGCTGCAGTCGCCGCTGGACGTGTCAGAGGCCATGCGCACCCGCGTGCTGCCGCAGGGCGCAGAGTCTGCTGCAAACAAGTCCTGGGTATTTACCTCGGCCACGCTGGGCCACGATGCCGAATTGAGCTGGATGGTGCAGAGCTGTGGCCTGGCGGGTGCGCGCATCCTCAAGGTGCCCAGTCCGTTTGACTACGCACAGCAGGCGACGCTGTACGTGCCCAAGGACTTTCCAAAGCCGGCCGAGGCTGGCCACAGCCGGGCCGTGGCGATGCTGGCCTTGCAGGGCGCACAGGTCTTGGGCGGTCGCACCCTGGTGCTGACCACCACCTTGCGTGCCATGCGCAGCATTGGCGACAGCCTGGCCTTGGCGCTGCAGGGCCAGGACGGGCTGCAGGTGCTGGTGCAAGGGGCCATGCCCAAACGTGAGTTGCTGGCGCGTTTTCTGCAGGTCGGAGCAGGGAGGCCGGGCGGCACAGCCGGGCAGAGTGGCGCAGCGCAACAGGCGGGTGCCATTTTGGTGGCCTCAGCCACGTTTTGGGAGGGCATAGACATGCCGGGTGAGGCCTTGCAACTGCTGGTGATAGACAAGCTGCCCTTTACGCCCCCGGACGACCCGGTGCTGCTGGCCCGCTCCAAGGCACTGGAGGCGCAGGGCAAAAGCCCCTTCAAGCATTTGCACCTGCCGCAGGCGGCCGTGGCCTTGCGCCAAGGGGCCGGGCGCTTGATACGCCGCGAGTCCGACCAGGGCGTGCTGGTGGTGTGCGACGTACGCCTGAACCAGATGGGCTATGGCCGCCAGCTGGTGGCCGCCCTTCCGGCCATGCGCCGCCTGGGCAGCGCCGGTGAATTTGCAGAAGCGCTGGAAGCGCTTACCAGACCTTCCACCACGGATCATCCTGCTTCGTCTTCACTCCCTTGGTGAGGAATTCGGACTTCGGATAGCTGCTCTCCAAAATGCGTTTGGCATCGTCGCGCAATTGCACCATGCCCAGCGCGTCATAGGACTTGTAGATCAGAAACAAGGCCTCTTCCAGCGCCGGCACGTTGCGGTAGTCGGACACCGCCGTCTGGGCCCGGTTGATGGCGGCCAGGTAGGCGCCACGCTGGTAGTAGTAGCGCGCCACATGCACCTCGTACTGCGCCAGCGAACCCACGATGTAGTTCATGCGCTGGGCCGCGTCGGCCGCATAGCGCGAGTCGGGAAAGCGCGCCACCAGCTCCTTGAAAGATTCAAAGGCTTCCTTGGAGGCCTTCTGGTCGCGCTCGGACAGGTCCTGGCGCGAGATGCCAGAGAACAGCCCCAGGTCGTCGTTGAAATTGATGATGCCCTTTAGGTACAGCGCGTAGTCCAGCGCCGGACTGGCCGGATGCAGCTTCATCAAGCGCTCCAGCGTGGCAATGGCCTGGGCCGGCTCGGCACTTTTGTACTGGGCATAGGCCTTGTCCAGCTGCGCCTGCTGGGCCAGCGGGGTGCCGGCGGCGCGCGCCTCGAGCTTCTCGAGCAGGGGGATGGCCTTGTCATACTGGCCGGCGTCCATGGAGTCCTTGGCGTCGGCGTAAATCGCGTTGGGGCTCATGCCGACGGTCTTGTCCACCGGTGCGGTGGAAGCGCAGCCCGCCAGGCCTATGGCCACGGTCATCAGCCCCAGGGCATAAACAACCGATAATTTGACTCGCAACATTGTGGGAAACCTTCTTGAAACAGACCGACGCGATTATATCGGCCGCCCCCCTGGGACTTCTGGCCGAAGACGGTGAGGAGCCCGGCCCGGAATCCGACATCCGCGTTCTGCAGGTGGGCACCGACCACCACGGTGCGCGGCTGGACAAGGCGCTGGCCTTTGGCGTCAGCGAGTTTTCGCGCAGCTATTTGCAGCAGCTGCTGGAAACCGGCCTGGTCACCCTCAACGGCAAACTCTGCACCAAGGTCTCGCAAAAGGTCAAGGCCGGTGACTGCATCAGCCTGGAGCTCAAGCCTACACCGCAAAGCCAGGCCTTCAAACCGGAAGCGGTGGATTTTGGTATCGCCTTTGAGGACGCGCACCTGCTGGTGGTCAACAAGCCGGCCGGCCTGGTGGTGCACCCGGCGCCGGGCAACTGGAGCGGCACCCTGCTCAACGGTTTGTTGGCGCATGACCCATGCTTCCTGCTGGTGCCGCGCGCCGGCATCGTGCATCGCCTGGACAAGGACACCAGCGGCCTGATGGTGGTGGCCAAGACCCGCGAGGTGATGGACGCCCTGGTCAAGGCCATTGCTGCGCGCGAGGTCAGCCGCCAGTACCTGGCATTGACCCATGGCAGCTGGGTGGGCGCCAAAAACCGGAGCGTGGACGCACCCATTGGCCGCGACCCGCGCAACCGCCTGCGCATGGCGGTGGTGGATCTGGCCAGCCAGTCCGGCAAGACCGCGCGCACCGACTTTGAGCTGCTGGCCACCGATGCCAACAGCAGCTATGTGCGCTGCATTTTGCACACCGGCAGAACGCACCAGATCCGCGTGCACATGGCTTCGATCGCCCACCCCCTGGTGGCCGATAGTGTGTATGGCGGCAAGCCCGAGTTTGGCCTGACGCGCCAGGCCTTGCATGCCACTCGGCTGGCCTTTGCGCACCCGGTGACGGCAGAGGCGATGCAGTTCGATGCGCCGCTGGCAAGCGACCTGCAACAGGCCATTGCCCATTTCGGCCCGGTGCCCGCGCTGGCGCGCCGCTAAAGGTATTTCCCCGGCCCTGGAATGGGCCTGCGCTACAATCGCGCCAAGCCTGAAGGGCTGCGGACCTCGCCAAGAGCTGAGGTCGCCACGGGGTCTGCACCCCGTTAGATATCCGAAGAAACCCCATTGATGTGTCGCCGTGAGGGCGATGTTTTCCGGAAAATGCCTGACTATGAATTTGGCGGACGCAAAGCGGGTCCTTGAGACCGCGCTGATTTGCACTCAACAGCCCATGCCCGTGCGTGATATGCGCGCCCTGTTTGGCGACGCGCTGGGGGCCGATACGCTCAAGACCTTGTTGAGCGAGCTGCACTACGACTGGGCAGACAAGGGCGTGGAGCTGGTGAACGTAGCCAGCGGCTGGCGTTTCCAGAGCCGCCCGGAAATGCGCGAATACCTGGATCGCCTGCATCCCGAAAAGCCCCCGCGCTATACCCGCGCGACGCTGGAGACGCTGGCCATCATTGCCTACCGCCAGCCGGTCACCCGCGGCGACATGGAAGACATACGCGGTGTGACCATCAACTCGCTCTTGATCAAGCAGCTCGAGGACCGTGGCTGGGTGGAAGTGATAGGCCACCGCGAGGCGGCCGGCCGGCCGGCTCTGTTCGCCACGACCAAGCAGTTCCTGGATGATCTGGGACTGGCTTCGCTGGATCAGCTGCCCTTGCTGGAAAGCCCGGCACAGGCCTCCCAGGCCTTTGAAGCTCTGGTGCCGCTGGAAGAAGAATTGCCTGCAGCCGCGCTGCCAGGCCTGGAACCCGACCCGGCGGAGCCGGAATTGCAAATGGACATGCTGCTGCCTGCGGACATGCCCCCGGACGTGGCGCAAGTGCACGCCACCCCACCTCTAGACGGAAACCTGATATGAACGACACCGGCTCCACACCCTCGCTGGACGAAGATGATGAAGACGCCAATGGCAACCCGGCAACCGCCGTGTTTACCGTAGCACCGCTTGACGAGGCGGCCCCAGCCGCCGCTGGCGGCACCCGTTTTGATGATATTTTGTCGGGTCAGTTTGATGCCGATGAGGAAATCCCCGAACTGGTGCTCCCTAAACGCGTGCTGGCTCCCATGGCTGAGACGCCCAAGCTGCACAAGGTGCTGGCCCAGGCTGGTATGGGCTCGCGCCTGGAGATGGAGCAGCTGATTCTTGAAGGCCGTATCTCAGTCAACAACGAGCCAGCCCATATTGGCCAGCGCATCCAGTTTGGCGACAGCCTGAAGGTCAATGGCAAACCGATTCGGGTGCGCATCGACCCGCCACCGGCCCGCGTGATCGCCTACCACAAGCCAGTGGGCGAAGTGGTAACCCATGACGATCCGCAGAACCGTCCCACCGTGTTTCGCAAGCTGCCCAAGCTGGCGCAGGGCAAGTGGCAGTCGGTGGGGCGGCTGGACTTGAACACCGAGGGCCTGCTGCTGTTCACCAGCTCTGGTGAGCTGGCCAACAACCTGATGCACCCGCGTTTCGGCCTGGAGCGCGAATACGCGGTTCGCGTGCTGGGCGCCTTGACCAAGGATGAAAAGCAGATGCTGCTGTCCGGCGTCAAGCTCGAGGACGGCATGGCCCAGTTCGGCTCGATTGAAGACGGTGGCGGCGAAGGCTCCAACTGCTGGTACCGCGTCACCATTTCCGAAGGCCGCAACCGCGAGGTGCGCCGCATGATGGAGGCCGTGGGCCATGCGGTCAGCCGCTTGATCCGCATCCGCTACGGCGCCATGATGCTGCCGCGCGGCCTCAAGCGCGGTGCCTTCATGGAGCTCGATGATGCCGACATCCGTGGCCTGATGCAGGCCGCGGGCGGCGTGCGCGCCCCTGGCGAGCGCAGCGAACAGCAGCAACAGCGCGACGCAGCTGGCGGCGGCGGAGGTGGTGGCGGCAACCGGGGGCCTGGCAACCGCGGCCCCGGTGGCAACAGCCGACGCCGTTCGGGCGGCCCGCGTGGCAACACCAACACCGGCCCAGGACGCAACGCCCAGGGTCCCAATGGTGCCGGGCGCAGTGGTGGGCGTCCCGAGCGCTCGGCGGATCGCCCCAGCGGCAATGCGCAGCCTGATCCGATGAAGACATCGCTGGGTTACATCGGTGCCGACAGCTTCAGCCGCCAGCGCCAGGAGCGGGGCCAACGTCCCGGCGGCAATGGCGGCCCCCGGCGTGGTGGCAATGGCGGCGGTGGCCGAGGCCGTCCGGGCTAGGAAGCCAGCCCACTTGGGTCAGGCTCCTTCCATACCCGCACGCTTTGCCGGGCCGCTTCGAAGAGGCGGCCCAATGCTAAAATGACGGGCTTTGCTCCAATGGGCAAATAACCCAACCCATATCAGGAATTTCCATGACTATCGAACGCACTCTCTCCATCATCAAGCCTGACGCCGTTGCCAAAAACGTCATCGGCCAAATCTACGCCCGCTTTGAAGCCGCTGGCCTGAAGGTCGTTGCCGCCAAGATGGCCCACCTCTCGCGCGGTGATGCCGAAGCGTTTTACGCGGTGCACGCAGCCCGTCCCTTCTTCAAGGACCTGGTGGACTTCATGATCTCCGGCCCGGTGATGATCCAGGCCCTGGAAGGCGAAAACGCCATCCTGAAAAACCGTGACCTGATGGGTGCCACCGATCCCAAGAAGGCTGCTCCTGGCACCATCCGCGC
>JAYVNF010000164.1:0-5719 GCA_043758575.1 Rhodoferax sp. | reverse complement strand
CGTAGGTGACCTGGCCTTGGGCCACATTGAGGCCATTTTTCAGGTGGGCATTTTCCTGTAGAGCGCGCTTCCAGCCCTTGTTGGCCAGCGTCACGGCGTGGCCTATGGTGGCGTTGTTCAGGGCAAAGGTGGAGGTGCGGGCCACGGCACCCGGCATGTTGGCCACGCAGAAGTGCACCACGCCGTCCACCAGGAAGGTGGGCTCGGCGTGGGTAGTGGCGTGCGAGGTCTCGAAGCAGCCGCCCTGGTCAATCGCCACGTCCACCAGCACCGCGCCTTTTTTCATCTGGGAGACCGTGGCACGCGTGACCAGCTTGGGCGCGGCAGCACCTGGAATCAGCACGCCGCCTATCACTAGGTCAGCATCCAGCACGGCCTCTTCCACGCTTTGCACATTCGAATACAGGGTGTTGATGCGGTTGCCAAACACCAGGTCGAGCTGGCGCAGTCGGTCTATGTTCTTGTCCAGCACGGTGACGCAGGCGCCCATGCCCACCGCCATTTGCAGCGCATGCGTGCCCACCACTCCGGCGCCCAGAATCACGCAGTGTGCGCCCGGCACACCGGGCACGCCGCCCAGCAGCACGCCCATGCCACCCTTGGACTTTTCCAGGTGCGCCGCACCGGCTTGCACCGCCATGCGCCCGGCCACCTCGCTCATGGGCGCCAATAAAGGCAGGCCGCCACCGGGGCCGGTAATGGTTTCATAGGCAATGCAGATGGCGCCCGACTGGATCAGCGCCTCGGTCTGCGCGGGGTCGGGTGCCAGGTGCAGGTAGGTGTAGAGGATCTGGCCGGGGCGCAGCAG
This sequence comes from Rhodoferax sp., assembly GCA_043758575.1. GTDB lineage: Bacteria > Pseudomonadota > Gammaproteobacteria > Burkholderiales > Burkholderiaceae_C > Allorhodoferax. The sequence goes on along the minus strand of JAYVNF010000164.1, from coordinate 4,911 downwards.
GGCGCATTCCTGCGGTTGCGGCTCTTTCACCTTGACGATCATCTCGCTGGCTTCGAAGACCTCTGCAGCGCTGGCGGCCAGGGTGGCGCCGGCTGCCAGGTACTGTTCGTCGGACAAGCCGATAGCGGCACCGGCACCGCTTTGCACCAGCACGGCGTGGCCCTGTGACGTGAGTTCACGCACGCTGGCCGGGGTCAGGCCGACACGGTATTCGTGGTTCTTGATTTCCTTGGGTAGTCCGATGCGCATGCTGTGCTCCTGAATCGTTATGTTGGAGCTGGGCAGTGTGCGCGCGGGTTCATGCCGCGCCAAGCTGGATGCATGGCTTTGCTGCGGCAGTAGCGGCGCTAATACCTCTTCCCGCGCGAACCAACGCGTGCCACCGTTTCAACGGTAGGTGGCCAAATGGATATTGGTCTCGGTGCTGCGGATGCCGCTGATCAGGCGAATGCGCTCCAGCACTTCAGAGAGTTCGTTCATATTGCGCGCCTCAATCGCGGCGAGCAAATCCCAGCGGCCATTGGTGTCGTGCAGCTCGGAAACGCCGGGCTCCCCCAGCAGGCTGGCCTTCACCAGCCGCGTCTGGTTGCCCTCCACCAGCACGCCCATCCAGGCGCGTATGCGCTCGGTCTCCACATCCGGGCGCAGGCGCACGGTATAGCCATGGATGACGCCCGTGTCTTCCAGCTTGCGCAGGTGGTTGGTGACGGTGCCACGCGAGACCTTGAGCTTGTGCGCCAGGTCGGCCACGTTCATGCGCGCGTTCTGGCGCAAGAGGGCGATGAGTTCCTTGTCGACGGCGTCCATGGCGTTCTCGCTTTGTGAATTTAGTTACTGAACTCTGCCATTTTGCAAAGAAACTGCCATTTTGTATACCTTGTTGCGTCTTTTCATTCACAGCAGCAGGCGCCAAACTTCTCCCATACCGAATGAGGAGCCACACCATGCACTACCTGAACACCACGTTGACGCCCAGCGCCCACCACATCCACACCGCCTTTCTGAGCCCGCAGCACGTGGCCGAGATCGTGCACACACGCGGCCTGGCACAGATTTTTGCGGGCATGGTGCAAACCCTGCGCGCCGACTTTTTGCGCTGGAACGAATTTGACAAGAGTGCCCGCGTGGCCAGCCACTCCGCTAACGGCGTGATCGAGCTGATGCCAATTGCCGACGCCAGCACCTACACCTTCAAATACGTCAACGGCCACCCCAGCAACACCCAGCGCGGCCTGTCCACTGTGATGGCCTTTGGTGTGCTGGCCGATGTGGATACCGGCACCCCCTTACTGGTGAGCGAGCTGACCCTGACCACGGCCTTGCGCACTGCCGCCACCTCGGTGATGGCGGCCCTGGCCCTGGCGCGCCCCAACAGCCGCGTCATGGCCCTGATTGGCAACGGCGCGCAAAGCGAGTTCCAGGCCCTGGCCTTTCACTACCAGATGGGCATTGAAGAGATTCGCCTGTTCGATGTGGACGCCGCCGCTACGGCCAAGCTGGTGCGCAATCTGCAGGGCACGGCGCTGCGCCTGGTGCCGTGCAGCAGTGCGGCAGAGGCTGCACGCGGCGCCGACATCATCACCACGGTGACCGCCGACAAGGCCCTGGCCACCATCGTCACGCCCGACATGGTGCGCCCCGGCATGCACATCAATGGCGTGGGTGGCGACTGCCCGGGCAAGACCGAGCTGCATGCCGATGTGCTGCGCGCAGGCAGCGTGTTTGTGGAATACGCGCCGCAGTCGCGCGTGGAAGGCGACGTGCAGCAAATGCCGGCCGACTTTCCCGTCACCGAGCTGTGGCAGGTGCTGGGTGGCACGGCGCCCGGCCGCAGCTCGGACACGCAGGTCACGGTGTTTGACTCGGTCGGCTTTGCGTTAGAGGACTATTCCGCCCTGCGCTTCATGCGCGAACAGGCCCATCAGCTGGGCATAGGCGAGCCGCTGCCGCTGATTCCGGCCCTGGCCGACCCCAAAGACCTGTTCTCTGCCCTGGGCTCCCAGGGTGCGATGGCCGCACCGCAACAGCAGGCGGCCGACCAACACGCCTGATCCGGGCTGGACAGCGCGCGGCGGCCCGTGGCCTACTTACGGCCCATGAGTCGCCACGTTTTTGATTTTCTGCTGCTGCCCGAGTTTTCCTTCATCGGCTTTGCCGCCCTGGTGGAGCCGCTGCGCATTGCCAACCGTTTCAAGCCCGGCGCCTACCAGTGGCGCATGGTGTCCATGGACGGGCTGCCCGTCACCGCCAGCAACGGCATAGCGCTGCATCCGCAGGCCCGCCTGAGCGATCCCAGCCAAGCCAGCGTAGTGTTTGCGATTGCCAGCTTCAACCCCTTGCATTGCTACAGCCCCGAGATCGCTCGCCAGTTGCAACAACGCGTGCTGCAGGGCATGACCCTGGGCGCCGTAGACACCGGTTGCTTTGTGCTGGCCGAGGCGCACTTGCTCAAGGGCGAAAGCGTCACCCTGCACTGGGAAGCGGTACCGGCCTTTCAGGAGCGCTACCCGCTGATTGCGGTGCAGGGCGAAGCGCGCTTTACCCTGTCGCCGCGCCTCATGACCTCGGCCGGTGCCATGGCCAGCGTGGACCTGATGCTCGAAGTCATCAGCCGTGACCATGGTCGTGACCTGGCCCTGCAGGTCTCCGAGCAACTGGTCAGCGGCTGGGTGCGCGAACGCGCCGACCACCAGCGCTTGCAAATATCGGCGCGCTACAAGGTGCACAACGCCAAGGTCGTTCAGGTGATCGAGCAGATGGAGCAGCATCTGGAAGCACCGCTGTCCAGCGACGAATTGGCCCAGCCGATAGGGGTGACACGACGCCAGCTGGAGCGCCTGTTCCAGGAACATTTGGCGCTCAGCCCCTTGCAGCTGTATTTGCGCCTGCGCCTGGAGCGGGCCCGGCACTTGCTGCGCCAGACCAGCATGGGGGTGATCGAAGTAGGCCTGGCCTGTGGCTTTGGCTCGGCCTCGGCCTTTTCAAGGGCCTACCGCCAGCACTACGCGACGGCACCCAGCGCGGACCGCAAAGAGGGACAGTGCAGCACCTGAACCACTGCCAGCCCTGGCGCACTGCGCCGCCAGGTTCTGGCAGTCAGGCCAGAACACCGGTGCTTATTCTTCGACGAGTTTGCTTTCGATGCGCCGGTCCGGAATCAGCCAGATGCAAGCCACGGCAAGAATCAGCAAGCCCGACAACGCCGGCAGCCCTGCAATAGCCAGTGGCACTGCCACCACGTAAGAGGCCAGCGAAATTTTGCCCTTGGTGTCGCGCCCCACCGCCTGCGACAAGACCGAGCCCGGGCCATGGGCCTTGATGATCTGCAGCTGGAGCACGGTGTAGCTGACGGCACACAGGCACAGGTCCAGCGCATACACCGCCATGGGTGTGGCAGCGAAATGGTTTTCCCCCACCCAAGCGGTGGTGAAGGGCATCAGCGACAACCAGAACAGCAGGTTCAAATTGGTGAGCAGAATCGGCCCGTTCACGTGCTTGACCGTGTGCAGCAGGTGGTGGTGGTTGGACCAGTAAATGCCCACGTTCACAAAGCTCAGCACATAGCTCAGAACCACCGGCCACAGCGGCAGCAGATCCTCCAGATGCTCGCCGTGCGGCACCTTGATCTCCAGCACCATGATGGTGATGATGATGGCGATCACGCCATCGCTAAAGGCTTCCAGGCGGTTCTTGTTCATACTGCCTCAAACCCTGCAGCCTTGTGGCTGCCGTCGCAATAGGGTTTGTTGTTGCTGTGGCCGCAGCGGCACAACCAGGTTTCACCCACCTTGTTGCAAGTGCGCCCGGTGCCGCTGACCACTTCCAGATTGCCTGACAAGCGCAGCGGGCCGTTGGGCTGGGGCTGCACATTGAGCGGGCCGTTGCGCACGGCCAGCGCCTGGAAGCTGGCGGTGGCGGGTTCGCCGCTGGCAACAAAGCCCGCCGCCACGTGGCTGCCATCGCAAAAGGGTTTGTTCTGCGACTGGCCGCAACGGCACAGGGTGCGCGCGGATTGGCCTGGGGTACGCCCTGGATCTGGAGCTCGGCCTCAATGGCCAGCGGACCGTTTTCGCGCACACGCACGGTGTTCACCAGGGGCAGGCCATTGGAGTCCGCAGTGGCACCCGTCGCCGGCTGGTTACGCAACACGCTGATGGCGCCCGAGGGGCAGTTCTGGCCTATGCGCATGAGTTCGTCTACCGGCTGCGCATCCGGGTGAATCCAGGCACCCACCACATTGGGCACAAACACGTCCGGGTGCGAGAGCACGCAGTTGCGCGAGTGCACACACTTGCTCGCGTCGAAATGGATGGTGGCTTCGGTGCCGACTACAACTTCTGTGGCCATGGGGGGCTCCTGGGTAGTTTTGTTTTTGGGCAGCGCGGGGTGCAATAATTCTGCAGCCCGTGTGGGTGGGCCTTGAGTGTGACTCGAAGACCACCGCACAGCAATACCTCAACCCTCCGGCATGCCTGCCCAGCCTATGACCTCCTCTGTAGCCGCCCCCCTCACCACCCACGACAGCACCCGCATTGACGACACCCGCATCGGTGCCGTGCGGCCCTTGATAACACCGGCCTTGCTGGAAGAAAAGCTGCCCGTTCCCGAGGCCGCGCAGGCCCTGGTGGAGAGCAGCCGCGCCGCCATCTCGCGCGTGCTGCACGGCACCGACGACCGCCTGATCGTGGTAGTGGGCCCCTGCTCCATCCATGACCACGCGCAGGCCATGGACTATGCGCGCCAGCTCCAAACGCAGGCCGAAGCTTTGAAAAACGATTTGCTGATCGTGATGCGCGTGTACTTCGAAAAGCCGCGCACTACGGTGGGCTGGAAGGGCTACATCAACGACCCGCATCTGGACGGCAGCTTTGCCATCAACGAAGGCCTGGAGATGGCGCGCCGCCTGATGCT
>JAYVNF010000163.1:0-5763 GCA_043758575.1 Rhodoferax sp. | reverse complement strand
GCAGTTGCCTCAGTCTGACCGATGGACGACGTTCCTGAACTACGTTGTTGCGAAAATCACCCGCCCACTGCCGCCTTGGCTCCCACCCGACCGACTCCCGATGGCGGGTTGAACTGCCGGATTTAGGGTGAAACCGGCGGCCCGCAGAAAGTGACCTGGCGGCATGCGGCCACGGGCGACGTGGTGGTTGGCAAAAACCCGCTTTTTATTCGCGATGAAGACATGCCCCGGGGCGGCAAAGCCGCGCCCTATATGTGCATCCACATCTATCCCGATGCCAGCACCGAACTCAGCTACACCGCAGGGGAAGCACCGCAGCCCACTGCGCGCGGCATTGCACTCCTGAAGGCGGCGGGGCCCCAGAAGGAGTCGGCGTTGCCGCTGCCGCTACCGCCGCAGTAAGGCGTCATACCTTCATCCGTTTTGCAGCCAGCAAATACACCTCGTCGTGATCGCGTCGTCCAACGGCGATCACGACCACCACCAAACGCTGCTCTGCTACCTCATAGACCAAACGGTAACCGGTGTTGCGCAGCTTGATCTTGTAGGTGTTTTGCAGCTCACCATGCAGCTTGGCCGATGGAACATGAGGCGACTGCAGGCGTTTGGTCAGCTGCTTTTTGAACAGAGCCTGGATGGACCCGTCCAGTTTGCGCCACTCTTTGAGTGCGGACTCATCAAACTCAAGGCTATAGGTCTTCAAGCGCCACCTTGACCCGTTTGCCGCCTTGTCGCTGTTTGACAATCTTGGTCAGTTCAGCATCATCCAGGCGGTCCAGCAAGGCTTCAAAAGCTTTGGCGGAAAGCAGATAGGCCGCCGGCTTGTTGTGGTTCAGAACGGCCACAGGGGAGTCGCCCGCATCCTCCAAAATCCCACTGGGATTGCGTCGCAGGTCGGTCATGCTGACCGTGGTTCGGGCATAAATGGATTGGGTGATGGTCATAGAAAATTAGTGCAATATTTAGTGCATTTTATTGTGTTTTTAACTGGGCGCCCCAACACTCCACTGCCGCTCCAGGTCGCCAGTGGCATCCATGCTTTCCAGGCGCACGCCAAAGCCCCAGAGGCGGGCCGTGTGCTTGAGCACTTCCAGCGTGCTCTCCCCCAACTGGCGCCCGTGGTACTGGGTGTGGCGCAGCACCAGGGTGCGGTCGCCGCGCAGGTTGACGTTCCAGACCTGGATGTTGGGCTCGCGCGTGCCCAGGTCGTACTGCTGCGACAGCGCCTGGCGCAGCTGCAGGTAGCCGGCCTCGTCGTGGATGGCGGCCACTTCCAGGTCGCTGGCGTTCTGGTCGTCGTGGATGGCAAACAGGCGCATCTCGCGTATCAGCTTGGGGCTGAGAAACTGACCTATGAAACTCTCGTCCTTGTAATTGCGCATGGCATGGTCCAGCGTGGGCCGCCAGGGTTGGCCGGCGATGTCGGGAAACCAGTGCCGGTCTTCTTCGGTGGGGGCGTCGCAGATGCGCTTGATATCGCTGTACATGGCAAAGCCCAGGGCATAGGGGTTGATGCCACTGTAGGCGCGGCTGCGCAGCGGCGGCTGGTAGAGCACATTGCTGTGCAGGCTGAGCCACTCCAGCATCACGCCGTCGCTCAGGTAGCCCTGGTCGTACAAGGTGTTGAGCAGCGTGTAGTGCCAGAACACGGCCCAGCCCTCGTTCATCACCTGGGTCTGGCGCTGCGGGTAGAAGTACTGCGCAATCTTGCGCACCAGGCGCACGATTTCGCGCTGCCAGGGCTCCAGCAGGGGCGAGTTTTTTTCAATGAAATAGAGCAGGTTTTCCTGCGGCTCCGCCGGGAAGCGCGCAGGCGCTGGCGCATCGTCGCTTTTGTCGCTGCGCTGGGGCAGGGTGCTCCACAGGGCATAGACCTGCTCCTGTGCATAGGCCTCGCGGGCACGGCGCTCGTTCAGCTCCACGGCCAGGCTTTTCTTGCTCGGGCGGCGGTAGCGGTCCACACCAAAGTTGGCCAGCGCGTGGCAGGAGTCCAAGAGCGTCTCCACCGCGTCCAGGCCGTAGCGCTCCTCGCACTCGGCCACATAGCGGCGCGCCGACACCAGGTAGTCGATGATGGAGGATGCATCGGTCCACATGCGAAACAGGTAGTTGCCCTTGAAGAAGCTGTTGTGGCCATAGGCCGCGTGGGCAATCACCAGCGCCTGCATGGCGGTGGTGTTTTCTTCCATCAGGTAGCTGATGCAGGGGTTGGAGTTGATGACGATCTCATAGGCCAGGCCCATGTTGCCGCGCCGGTAGCGTTTGTCGGTGGCAATGAATTCCTTGCCATAGCTCCAGTGCCGGTAGTTCACTGGCATGCCCACGCTGGCGTAGGCGTCCATCATCTGCTCGGCGCTGATGATTTCCAGCTGGTTGGGGTAGGTCTCCAGGCCGTAGCTGGCAGCGGCGGCGCGTATCACCTCATGGTAGCGCTCCAGTGTGTCAAAGGTCCAGTCGCTCTGCGCGGGCAGCTGCTGGCTGGCCGGTGCAAGAGGGGTGAAAGGGGCGAGAGGGCTGTTCATACGCCCTCCGTCTCTTTTTTGAAGAGCTCGCGCAGCACCGGGTAGATGTGCTGCGGCTCGGTCACCTTGCGCATGGCAAAGTTGCGGTGTTCGGCCACCAGCTCGGCATATTCTTCCCATAGGTTCTGCTCTTCATCGGCGACCTGCACATAGGCATAAAAACGGCACAGCGGCAGCAAGGCCGTGGCCAGCAACTCGCGGCAGCGCTGGCTGTCGTTGTTGAAGTTGTCGCCATCGCTGGCCTGGGCGCCGTAGATGTTCCATTCTTCTGACTGGTAGCGTTGCGCCACAATTTTCTGCATCAGTTCCAGCGCGCTGCTGACCACGGTGCCGCCGGTTTCCGTGGTGTGGAAGAAGCTGGCCTCGTCCACCTCCTGCGCGCGCGAGTGGTGGCGGATAAAGACGATGTCGATTTTTTCGTAATGCCGGGTCAGAAACAGGTAGAGCAAGATGAAAAACTGCTTGGCCAGGCTTTTGCGTCCCTCGTCCATGGAGCCCGACACATCCATCAGGCAGAACATGACGGCGCGCGTATTGGGCAACGGTATGTTCACGCGGGTGCGAAAGCGCAGGTCCAGCGGGTCCAGAAACGGGATGTGCTGTATGCGCCGCTCCAGCGCGCGAATTTCCAGGCTCAGCAAATGGATTTCGCACAGGTCGGCGCCGCCGCTGGCCTCCAGTTGTTCCAGCTCGGCCTGCTTGTGTTCCAGCGTGCGGCGCGCCGCCGAACCCATGGCCAGGCGCCGGCCCAGGGCTCCGCGCATGGAGCGCACGATGTCCAGGTTGTTGGGCGTGCCGTCGCGGCTAAAGCCGGCGCGCCGGCTCTGGTATTCGGGCGACTCGCCGATATGGCTGCGCAGCAGATGGGGCAGGGCCAGGTCTTCGAAAAAGACCTCCATGAATTCCTCACGGCTGAGCGTAAAGACAAAGTCGTCCTCGCCGTCCTGCCCATCGGAAGCGCCACCGCCTCGGCCCTTGCCCGGTGGCGGGCGGGCAATGCGGTCGCCACGCTGGTAGTCGATGTTGCCGGGGTGCACGGTGTCGCGCACACCGCCTTGGCCATGCTGGAACACCGGCTCCTGGATGTCGCGCTTGGGGATGCTGATGCTCTCGGCGCGCTCCATGCTGCGGATGCTGCGCTCGGCCACCGCGTCGCGCACGGCCTCGCGAATTTGCTCCTTGTAGCGGCGCAAAAACCGCTCCCGGTTGCCAATGGACTTGTTCTTGCCCGCCAGGCGGCGGTCCACAATGTTGAGCACCATGGGTCTCCCGGTGAGGTGCTGCGCCTCAGGAACTCTTGCGCACACGCAGGTACCACTCGCACAGCAGGCGCACCTGCTTGGGCGTGTAGCCCTTGGCCACCATGCGGGTGACAAAGTCTTCGTGCTTCTTGGCGTCGTCGGCGCTGGCCTTGGCGTTGAAGCTGATCACCGGCAGCAGCTCTTCGGTGTTGGAGAACATCTTTTTTTCGATCACCACGCGCAGCTTTTCGTAGCTGGTCCAGGTCGGGTTCTTGCCCTCATTCTTGGCGCGCGCACGCAGCACGAAGTTGACGATCTCGTTGCGAAAATCCTTGGGGTTGGCAATGCCGGCCGAGATCTCGATTTTTTCCAGCTCGGCGTTCAGGGCGATGCGGTCAAACACCTCGCCGGTGTCGGTGTCGCGGTATTCGTTGTCCTGTATCCAGTAGTCGGCATAGGTGACATACCGGTCAAAAATGTTCTGGCCATACTCGCTGTAGCTCTCCAGGTAGGCGGTCTGGATTTCCTTGCCGATGAACTCGGCATAGCGCGGAGCCAGCAGCTCCTTGATGTACGAGAGGTACTTCTGCTCGACCTCGGCCGGGAACTGCTCGCGCTCGATCTGCTGCTCCAGCACGTACATCAGGTGCACCGGATTGGCGGCGATCTCGGTCGAATCGAAGTTGAATACCTTGGAGATGATCTTGAATGCGAAGCGGGTGGAGATGCCCGTCATGCCTTCATCCACGCCGGCGTAATCCCGGTACTCCTGGAAGCTCTTGGCCTTCGGGTCCGTGTCTTTCAGGTTCTCGCCGTCGTAAATCTGCATCTTCGAAAAGATGCTGGAGTTCTCGGGCTCCTTCAGCCGGGTCAGCACCGAGAACTGGGCCATCATCCGCAGCGTGCCGGGCGCGCAGACCGCGTCCTTGAGCGAGGAATTGCGCACCAGCTTGTCGTAGATCTTCACTTCCTCGGTGACGCGCAGGCAGTACGGGACCTTGACGATGTAGATCCGGTCGAGGAAGGCCTCGTTGTTCTTGTTGTTCTTGAAGGCTTTCCACTCGCTCTCGTTGGAGTGGGCCATCACGATGCCGTCGAACGGGATGGCGCCGAAGCCTTCCGTGCCCTTGAAGTTGCCTTCCTGGGTGGCGGTGAGCAGCGGGTGCAGCACCTTGATCGGCGCCTTGAACATTTCCACGAACTCCAGCAAGCCCTGGTTGGCCAGGCACAGGCCGCCGGAATAGCTGTACGCATCCGGGTCGTCCTGGGCGAAGGTTTCCAGCTTGCGGATGTCGATCTTGCCGACCAGCGCGGAGATGTCCTGGTTGTTTTCGTCGCCGGGCTCGGTCTTGGCGATCGCGCACTGCTTCAGGATGGAGGGGTAGCGCTTCACGACCTTGAACTTGCGGATATCACCGCCGAATTCTTCCAGCCGCTTGACAGCCCAGGGCGACATGACGCGCTGCAGATAACGTGGGGCGACGCCGTATTGCTGCTGCAACAAGGGTGCGTCTTCGGCGGTGTTGAACAGGCCCAGCGGCGATTCGTTCACCGGCGAGCCCTTGATCGCATAGAAAGGCACCTGCTCCATCAGCGCCTTCAGGCGCTCGGCGATGGAGGACTTGCCGCCGCCCACCGGGCCCAGCAGGTAGAGGATCTGCTTTTTCTCTTCAAGGCCCTGCGCGGCGTGGCGAAAGCACGAGACGACCTGTTCGATCGGCTCCTCGAGGCCGTAAAAGTCGCGGAATGCGGGATAAATGCGCACCATCTTGTTGCCGAAAATGCGCGACAGGCGCTGGTCGTGCCGGGTGTCGACCATCTCGGGCTCGCCGATGGCGGCAAGCATCCGCTCTGCTGCCGTTGCGTACACCAGCGGATCGCGCTTGCAGGCGTCGAGGTATTCCTCGAGCGACATTTCCTCCTCGCGCGTCTGCTCGTAACGGGCCAGAAAATTCCGAACGACATCCATGGAACCTCCTTCAAACGGGACACTGCATCGA
>JAYVNF010000162.1:0-5772 GCA_043758575.1 Rhodoferax sp. | reverse complement strand
CCTTCGTCAACAGCGACTTCTCGGTGCTCTACGTCGCCTCCAACTCCAACACCCATCTGCCGCTGCAATACCGCATTGCCGGCTTCTGGGGCGGCCATGAAGGCTCGCTCCTGCTGTGGGTGCAAATGCTGGTGGTCTGGATGCTGGCCGTGGCCCTGTTCAGCCGGCACCTGCCGCAGGAAGTGCTGGCGCGCATCCTGGCCGTGATGGGGCTGATCAGCGTGGGCTTTTTGCTCTTCATGCTGCTCACCTCCAACCCGTTCGAGCGCCTGTTCCCGGTGCCGGCCGATGGCCACGATCTGAACCCCCTGCTGCAAGACCCGGGCATGGTGGCGCACCCACCCATGCTCTACATGGGCTATGTTGGCTTTTGCGTGGCCTTTGCCTTCGCCATTGCCGCGCTCATAGGCGGCAACCTGGACGCCACCTGGGCCCGCTGGACCCGGCCCTGGACCACCGTGGCCTGGATGTTCCTGACCATCGGCATTGCCATGGGCAGCTCCTGGGCCTATTACGAACTGGGCTGGGGCGGCTGGTGGTTCTGGGACCCGGTGGAAAACGCTTCGCTCATGCCCTGGCTCTTGGGCACGGCGCTGATCCACTCGCTGGCCGTGACCGAAAAGCGCGGCAGCTTCAAGAACTGGACCGTGCTCTTGGCGATTCTGGCCTTCTCCTTCTCGCTTTTGGGGACCTTCCTGGTGCGCTCGGGCGTGCTGTCCTCGGTGCATGCCTTTGCCACCGACCCGCGCCGCGGCCTCTTCATCCTGGCCTTTCTGACCATTGTGATTGGCGCCTCCTTCACCCTGTTTGCCTGGCGCGCACCCACCGTCGGCCTGGGCGCACGCTTTGCCCTGTTCTCCAAAGAGACGGCGCTGCTGGCCAACAACGTGTTGTTCATGGTGGCCGCCGGTGCCGTGCTGCTGGGCACGCTGTACCCGCTGATTCTGGACGCCCTGGGCATGGGCAAGATATCGGTCGGCCCACCCTACTTTGACTCGGTGTTTGTGCCCCTGATGGTGCCCACCATCTTCCTGATGGGCGTGGGGCCGATGGCGCGCTGGAAGGAAACCTCGGTGCCTGAGTTGGCGCAGCGCCTGAAGTGGGCCGCGGGGGCCACGCTGGTAGCCGCCTTGGCCACGGGCTGGTTGTCCGGCTCCATCCACTTGCTGGCCAGCCTGGGCCTCCTGATGTGCTTCTGGATCGTCAGCTCGGTGGCTACCGACTTCTGGGAGCGCGTGGCACCGGCTGGCAAGGGTTTAGCCGAGCTGCGCCGCAAGACCGGCCAGATCCCGCGTGCCCTGGCAGGCATGATGCTGGCCCACCTGGGCGTGGCGGCCTTCTGCTTTGGTGTCACCATGGTCAAGACCTACGAGGTCGAGAGTGACGTGAAGATGAACGTGGGCGACAGCACCACCGTGCGCGGCTATGCCTTTACCTTCAAGGGCGTGAAAGAGGTGCAAGGCCCGAACTACGATGCCACGCGGGCCGATATGGAAATCACGCGCGATGGCAAGCTCATCACCCTGCTCAGCCCGGAAAAGCGCATCTACCGGGTGCAGCAAAACCCCATGACCGAGGCCGCAATCCACCCAGGCCTGACCGGTGACCTGTATGTGTCCATGGGCGAGGAAGTGGAGGGCGGGGCCTGGATCATCCGCGTCTACGTCAAACCCTTTATCGACTGGATCTGGGGCGGCTGCCTGCTGATGGCCTTTGGTGGTTTCCTGGCCGTGACGGACCGGCGCTACCGCCGCAAGGCAACCGCGACGACAACGGCGGCCACCACAGCGGCCGCGCCATCGGGAGCCGCTGCATGAAATACCTGCGTTTTCTCTTGCCGCTGGCGATTTTTTTGGGCCTGGTGATGTTCCTGGCCAAGGGTTTGCAGCTGGACCCGCGCGAAGTGCCGTCTCCGCTGATCAACAAGGCTGCACCCGCTTTCGCGCTGGAGCAGCTGGACAAGCCCGGCGCCAGCATCCGGCGCGACGACATGCTGGGCAAGGTCTGGCTGCTCAATGTGTTTGCCTCCTGGTGTGTGGCCTGCCGCGAGGAGCATCCGCTCCTGGTGGAGTTCTCGCGCATGAAGCTCTTGCCGATTTACGGCCTGAACTACAAGGACGAGCGCGTGGCCGGCATGAAGTGGCTGTCCACCTTTGGCAACCCCTACGAGGCCTCGCTATTCGATCATGACGGCCGTGTCGGCATTGACTACGGCGTCTATGGCGTGCCGGAGTCTTTTCTGATCGATGCCAAGGGCGTGATCCGCTACAAGCAGATCGGCCCCTTTACCCCCGAGGCGATCGAGACCAAGCTGATCCCGCTGGTGCAGCAACTCCAGAAAGAGGCTGGCAATGGCTAAGTGGTTTGCACTCCTGTGCCTGGCTTTGTGCCTGGCCAGCGCCTCGGCCAACCAGGCCGCGCCGGCCGCTGCCGACCCGGTGCTGGAAGCGCGCATGCTGGCCATCACCGCCGAGCTGCGCTGCCTGGTGTGCCAGAACCAGACCATTGCCGATTCGCATGCGGACCTGGCCATTGATTTGCGCCAGCAGGTGCGCGAGATGCTGCAAAAAGGCATGACGGACCAGCAGATTACCGACTACATGACCGCGCGCTACGGCGACTTCGTGCTCTACCGCCCGCCCTTCAAAAGCACCACCGCCTTGTTGTGGGTGGGCCCCGGCGTGATGCTGGTGGGCGGCCTGCTGGTGCTGGTGCTGGTGCTGCGCCGGCGCAGCCGCCTGCCCGATGAACGCTTTGAAGCCGAAGAAGCCTTGCCAGCCGGGCAAGAGCCACCGGCGTCCTGAACCCCGAGAAGACCCCCGACCATGACGAACACGATTGAAGGCATCAAACAACAGTTGGCGCAGCTCAAGGAGCTGCATGCCACCGGCGTGCTGCCGGATGCGGAATTTGCCGAGGGCAAGAGCACGCTGGAGCGCCGCATCCTGGACCTGGTGCTGACGGCCGCGCCGCCGCCCGCAGCGGCTGCAGCGGCACCGGCCGCGAGCGGGCCGGCACCAGCGCTTGCCGCGGCCCCCGCCAAATCGACGGCGAGCAGCAGCCCTGCGGCCAAGCCCTCGGGCCTGTTGCTGGCCGGCCTGGCCGTCGGCATTGTGGCCATCGCAGCGGCGGGCTACCTGTGGAAAGGCACGCCGCCTGCTGCCACCGACGCGGGCGATGGTGCCCCCGCAGTGTCTGCCGACGGCAAGCCCGCACCCCACGCCACCAGCGCCGACCAGATTGTGGCCATGACCGAGAAGCTGGCCGAGCGCCTGAAGGACAAGCCCGATGATGTGGAGGGCTGGTCCATGCTGGCGCGCTCCTACAGCGTGCTGGGCAAACATGCCGAGGCTCTGAAGGCCTATGAAAAAGCCTCCAGCCTGCGCAAGGACGACCCCACCTTGCTGGCCGACTACGCTGACTCCCTGGCCGTCAACAGCAACAACAGCCTGGAGGGTGAGCCCATGAAGCTGGTGGAGCGGGCCTTGAAGCTGGACCCCAAGAACCTCAAGGCGCTCTACCTGGCCGGCACCTACGCCTTCAACAAGAAGGACTATGCCAATGCCGTGAAGATCTGGGAGAAGCTGGCCGCAGTGGGCCCCGCTGGCAATGTGTTTGTGCGTGAAGTCGAGCCGGCGATTGCCGAAGCCCGCAACCTGGCGGGCCTGCCGCCAGCGCCCAAACCGCTGGACAGTGCCCCCATGGCCGACGCCGCTGCCAAGGGCGGCGCGGCCACTGCCACTGCTGCAGCACCCGCCGCAGCCGGCGGTTCGGTCAGCGGCACCGTCACCCTGTCGGCGGCGCTGGCCAAGCAGGCCCAGCCGGAGGACACCGTGTTTGTGTTTGCCCGTGCCGCCGAAGGCTCGCGCATGCCGCTGGCAATTTTGCGCAAGCAGGTCAAGGACCTGCCCCTGCGCTTCAGCCTCAATGACAGCATGGCCATGTCCCCGGCCACCGCGCTCTCTAGCGCCAGTGGCAAGGTCATTGTCGGCGCCCGCGTCAGCAAGAGCGGCAATGCCGTGCCCCAGCCGGGCGATCTGGCCGGGCAGTCACAACCAGTTGCCGTGGGCGCCACCGACCTGCAGATTGACATCAAGGAAGCCGTCAAACCCTGAGCTCCGGCCCAATCGGGGGGCTTGCCCTTCACGCCATGAACTACCTCTACCTTTACGCCGCCATCATTCTTGCAGTCATCGTGCTGTATTCGCGCCGGCACGTGAAGAAGGAAAAGATAGACACCAGCCAGCTCAAGGAGTCCATCCAAAGCGGGCTGGCCGAGCCGCCTTCCCTGCACCCGATCTTTGATCCGATACGCTGCATCGGCTCGGGCTCCTGCGCCAATGTCTGCCCGGAGGGGGCCATCGGCATCGTCAACGGCAAGGGCGTGCTGATCAATGCGGCGCACTGCATAGGCCACGGCGCCTGTCTGGCGGCCTGTCCGTTTGATGCCATCAAGCTGGTGTTTGGTACCGAAAAGCGCGGCATCGACATTCCCCACATCAGCCCCGACTTCGAGACCAATGTGCCCGGCGTTTTCATTGCCGGCGAACTCGGTGGCATGGGTCTGATCCGCAAGGCCGCTGAGCAGGGCCGCCAGGCCATCCAGGCGGTGCGCAAGCGCGGCAGCAGTGAGGCCGAATACGACGTGGTGATTGTGGGCTGCGGCCCGGCCGGCCTGTCGGCCGGTCTGTCCTCCATTCACCACAAGCTCAAGTACAAGCTGATCGAGCAGGAAGACTCGCTGGGGGGTGCGGTCTACCACTACCCACGCCAGAAGATTGCCATGACCGCGCCGGTGGTGCTGGACATTGTCGGCACGGTGAAGTTTGGCGAAGTGCAAAAGGAAAAGCTGCTGGAGTTCTGGCAGGGCGTGGTGAAAAAGACCGGGCTGGAAATTGCTTTTCGCGAGCGCATGGAGTCCATCGAGAAGACCGATGACGGCTTTGTTGTCAAGACCAACAAGGGCGGCTACGTCACCAAGAGCGTGCTGCTGACCATGGGGCGGCGCGGCACGCCGCGCAAGCTCGATGTGCCGGGCGAGGAAACCCACAAGGTGGTGTACCGCCTGATAGACCCCGAGCAATACAAGGGCCGGGCGGTGCTGGTGGTGGGCGGGGGCGACAGTGCGCTGGAGGCGGCGATTGCGATTGCCGAGCAGGAGGGCAGCAGCGTCATTCTGTCCTACCGCAGCGCTGCGTTTTCACGCGTCAAGCAGAAAAACCGCACCCTGCTGGAGCAGGGCGAGAAGTCCGGGCGCATCCAGGTCATGCTCAACTCCAGCGTCAAGGAAATTTTGGAGACGCAAGTGCTGATCGAGGCCGAGGGCGTCCAAAAGCACTACCCCAACGACGCCGTCATCGTCTGTGCCGGCGGCCTGTTGCCGACGCCGCTGCTGCAAAAAATCGGCATCGAATTCGAAACCAAATTCGGCACCGAGTAGGGCACACTGCGCCCGCAATACCCGGGTGGCCAATGGGGCTCTTGCTGTCAGGGCGATCTGCAGATACAATGAGAATCATTCTCAATTAATAAAGCAGCCCCCTCCATGAAAACCCAGATTGCCGCCGTTTTGTTGTCCCTGGTCGCAGTGCACGCCTTGGCCGCTGCCGACGAATTCACGCTGACCATCAAGAACCATGCCTTCGAGCCCAAGGAGCTCAAGCTCCCGGCGGGCAAGAAAATCAAGCTGCTGGTGGTCAACCAGGACGCCACCCCGGCTGAATTTGAGAGCAAGCCCCTGGGCCGCGAAAAGGTGATTCCGGGCAAGTCCAC
>JAYVNF010000161.1:0-5785 GCA_043758575.1 Rhodoferax sp. | reverse complement strand
GCCTGCGGCGCCTGTGCCCGCACCACGTCAGCAAGCCAGGGCAAGGCCAGCGCCGCGCCGGCCAGCAGCCGGCGGCGCTGCTGCTGGAATGCCATCAGCTGCGCTTCGGGCGTGACCTCGCACTCGCGCAGTGCCATGGCGGGGTGGGCGGCCATGGCAGCATCACTGTGCCGGCAGTTCGGGCACGCTGACCAGCAGGAAGGCCGATGACAGGCTCTCCAGAAAAGCCACCAGGGCCTGTTTTTCCGCCGGGCTCAGGCCCAGCGGGTGGATGTTGGGCGAGAGGTTGGTCTTCACCTCGCCACCGCGGTCGTAGTGCTCCACCACCTCCATCAGGGTCTTGGCCGAGCCATCGTGGAAGTAGGGCGCGGTGCGTGCCACTTCGCGCAGCGTGGGGGTCTTGAAGGCCCCGCGCATCACGTTCACGGGCTTTTGTGCGTAGCGGCCCATGTCGGGCTCGCTCACCCCCCAGGAGGCCAGGCCCAGGTTGTGAAAGCCGTTGTCGGTGAAGTTGGCACCGCTGTGGCAGGCCACGCAATTGCCCTTGCCGGCAAACAGCGCAAAGCCCTGTACCTGCTGCGCGCTCAAGGCACTGGCGTCGCCGCGCACCCAGGCATCAAAGGGCGAGTGGGAGCTGACCACGGTGCGCTCGAAGCTGGCAATCGCCTTGGACAGGATGGTCTCGTTAATGGGCTCGCCCGGATAGGCCCGGGCAAACAGGGCCTGGTAGCCGCGGCTGTTGCCTATCCACTGGAACAGCTTGGCAATGTCCATGTTCATTTCCACATTCGCCTGCATCGGCCCCATGGCCTGGTCCTCCAGGGATTTTTTGCGCCCGTCCCACATCTGGATGCTGTTGTAGCCGGTGTTGAAAATCGTCGGCGAGGCCCGCCCCAGCACCGAGCTCTTGACGCCGCGTGCCGTGGGCAGGCCGTCGGACCAGCCCAGAGCCGGGTTGTGGCAGGTGGCGCAGGACATATTGCCGTCACCGGACAGGCGCGGATCAAAAAACAGTGTGTGGCCCAGCTCCACCCGCGCGGCGTTGGGCTGGTTGCCCTCGGGGTAGGGCACCTCGGGCAACAAAAATTCAGCCAGGCTGGGGTCGCCGGCCTTGAACACATATTGCGCCTGGGCGTTGGGCAGGCCCAGACCCAGGCAGGCGCTGGCGGTACAGATGGCGATCCAATTTTTCATGAGGTGCTCCCGGTGGTGAACGACTGGCTGACAGGTGCTGGGCACGGCGTGCGCTGTGTGCAGTGAATAGTTTGGGTGCGCTATGGCTTCGGGCGCAGGGTGAAGAGCAGGTTCAGCACATCGTTGATCTGCTCATCCGTGAGCTGGTCACCCCAGGGCGGCATGCCCTTGCCACGTCCCATGGCCTCACCGCCTTGGCGCACCATGTCGGCGATGTAGTAGCGCGGGGCAGTGGAGGTGGTCAGGTTGAAGGGCCTGGGGTTGTGCAGCTTGGCGGCCCGGCCATCGCCCCGGCCCTCGGCGCCATGGCACAGCACACAGTAGTTCTGGAACACCAGGCGCCCGCGGATGACGGAGGTCTCGTGCGTGTCCTTGAAGTTGCGCACCAGGCACTCCTCGGTCACGCTGCTGCTGCAGCTCTGCATGGCGGCGTTGGCATCCAGCGGGTGGCTCTCCTGGGCCCAGGCCAGCGGCGTGCACAAGAGCAGCGCCAGGCCCAGTGCCAGGCCCATGGCAATGGCCAGGGGCAGTGCCCATGGCTGGGCCAGGGCACTGGCCGGTTCGTCGGGCGGTGCAGGCAGCGCGCGCATCACTTCTCCACCTCGATCGTCATCTGCATGCTGGGGTGGATGGAGCACTCCACCTCGACCTTGCCCGGCTTGTCAAAGGTGACTTTTTTGGATTGACCTTGCGGGTAAGAGCCCAAGTCGAAGGACTTGGTGTCGGAGAGAGAGAAAATGTTGTGTGCGAAGGGGTCGGAATTGCGGAACTCGATGACGTCCCCGACCTTGATCTTGAGCGCCTTCTTGCTGAACTGCTTGTCTTTTTGGTCGACCAGCAAATCGGCCGCAACAGCCCGGGCAGACAGCAGGCCAAGCAGGGCACCCAAGAGCGCGATGGAACCAAGCCGATACTTCATTTTCTTTACCTCCGAAGCTTTGTTTTGAACACTGTGCCATACATAAATTTAATTGTCGAAGGTTGTAAAAATGAGCGGACTCTCTGATGCCGAGCTGCGCCGCTGGCTGCAGGCACCGGGTTCGCTGACCGCCCATCTGCGCCGTTTTGGGGTGGTCGAAGTGCGGGTGCAGCGCCAGGGCCGCATGGCCTTGTGGGGGGCCGAGCAGGCCGATTTGCGCCAGCGCAGCGGCTATGTGCGCGAGGTGGTGCTGATGCTCAACGGCCGCGCTGCGGTGTGGGCCCGCAGCTGCACCTCGCAGGCCTGCAGCAAGGGGCCATGGCGGGCCCTGCGCGGCCTGGGCACGCGGCCGCTGGCCGAGCTGCTGTTTGCGCAGCGCGCGCTGCAGCGCCAACCCTTGCGCACTGAGCAGTTGCACCAGGGCGGCCCAGTGCAGCGCCGTATCCGGCGCCAATGGCAGCAGCTGGCACCGAACGCCCTGCCGGCCGCACTGCCGCGCTTTGCACGCAGCTCGGTGTTTTGGCACAAAGACCACGCCTTGCGCGTGATGGAGGCTTTTTCTCCCTGGGTTTGCACACTCATGTAGTCATCTGTAAGAGTGTGCTGCCGCTGGCCTGCCGCGCGATGCAGAATGCCGCTGGAGGAAAGAATTTTTGGCCACCGACCCCCTACGAGGTTTGCGTGAAACTCTATAAACGCTTTGAGGCCATGTTGGTGGCAGCCGGTACGGCGGCCATGCTGCTGGTGGCCGTGCTGACCCTGCTGACCTGGAAAGTGGCCAGCGATGCCGGTGAGGCCACGCAGTGGGTGGGCCACAGCCACGAGCTCATCGACAGCCTGACCCGGGTGCGCGCCGACACCCTGCAGATCGAATACAACACCCAGAGCTTTCGGATTTCCGGCGACCCCCAGCGCCTGCTGGAGCGGGATGGGGCGATTGCCTCGCGCGAGGCCTTGCTGCAAAAAATCCGCCTGCTGACGGCCGACAACGCGCCGCAGCAAGAGCGCTGGGGCCAGTTGCGCGCGGTGATCAATGAGCGCCTGCAGCTGTCCAAAAAAATCGAGGAGCTGCGCAAGACCCAGGGTGTCGAAGCAGCCAATGTCTTTGTCGCCAGTGCCCCCTTGCAGGAAACCCGTGCCCGCACCTATGCCCTGCTGGCGGCAATGGACACAGAGGAGCATCAACTGCTCGCCCAGCGCGATACCGAGCAGCAGCAGGCGCGCCAGCGCATGGTCGCCCTGGGCTGGGCCGATGGCGCGGTGTTCATGCTGCTGATGGCGGCCAGCTATGTGCTGGTGCGCCGCCAGGTGCGCCAGACCCTGCAGGGCCAGCAGGCGCTGGCCGACAGCGAGACAAGCCTGGCCACCACCTTGCACTCGATTGGCGATGGGGTGCTGGCCACCGATACCCAGGGCCGCATCACGCGCATGAACCCGGTGGCCGAACAGCTGACCGGCTGGAGCTTTGCCGAGGCCCGTGGGCGCGCGGTGCAGGAAGTGTTTTGCATCCTCCACGAAGACAGCCGCGTGCCGGCCGAGATACCGGTGCAGCGGGTGCTGGATACCGGCGTGGTCCACGCCCTGGCCAACCATACCGTTTTGGTGGCGCGCGACGGCCGGGAGTGGCCGATTGCCGACAGCGCCGCACCGATCCGCAATACCGAGGGCGCCATCCAGGGCGTGGTGCTGGTGTTCCGCGACGAGAGCGATGCACGCCGCATCAAGCAAGGCATACGTGATCAAAACGCCTTGCTGGAGCAGCGCGTGCAGGAGCGCACTGCCCAGTTGCACGCCAGTGAGGCGCATCTGCACGGCGTGATCAACAGCGTGCCGGCGCTGATCGCCTATGTCGATGCACAGCAGCGCTATGTCTATGTCAACAGCCAGTACCAGCAGCGCTTCGCGCCGGAGCGCCACCACATCATCGGCTGCTCGGTGCGCGAGATTCTGGGCGAGGAGCGCTACGCCCTGGCCAGCCCGCTGATCACGCAGGCCCTGCAGGGCCAGGCGCAAAGCTACGACTGGCAGCCCTTTGCCGGCGTCTGGCAGCTGATCAACTACCTGCCCACGCGCGATGCCCAGGGCGAGGTCAGCGGCTACTACGTGCTGGGCACCGACATCACCGAGCGGGCGCGCTCTGAGAGCGCGCTGCGCGAGAGCGAACAGCGCCTGGCGCGGGTGCTCGAAGGCGCCGACCAGGGCTACTGGGACTGGAATATGCAGACCAATGCCTTCCAGGTCAGCGCGCGCTGGGAGACCATGCTGGGCCATGAGCCCGGCCAGATGCAGGTGGCACCCGAGCACTGGCACAAGCTGGTGCATCCGGATGACTGGCCAGAGGTGCAGGCCTCGATTCAGCGCCATGTGCAGGGCCACAGCCCCAGCCATGAGGTGGAGATGCGCATCCAGACCAAGAGCGGCGACTGGCGCTGGATACGCACCAGCGGGCGCATCGTCAAGCGCGCGCCTGATGGCGCGCCGCTGATGATGTCGGGCACCCACACCGATATTTCCGAGCGCAAGCAGTTTGAGTGGATGCAGCGCGAGGCCACGGCGGTGTTCGAGAACAGCTACGAGGCCATCATGGTGGCCGATGCGCAGGGGCTGATCACCCGGGTCAACACCGCGTTCACCCGCATCACCGGCTACACCCAGGCCGAGGTGGCCGGGCAGGCGCCCAGCATCCTGTCCTCGGGCCGGCACGACGCGCGCTTTTTTCAGGAGTTCTGGCACGCCCTGCAGACGCAGGGTTTGTGGCGCGGCGAGATCTGGAACCGGCGCAAGAACGGCGACGTGTTTGCGGTGCTGCAGTCGGTGGCGGTGGTGCGCGATGTGCGCGGGCAGCTGCAGCACTACGTCAGCGTGTTTGCCGATATCAGCCAGCTCAAGGCGCACGAGGCCGAGCTCGACCATGTGGCCAACTACGACCCGCTCACCCACTTGCCCAACCGCCGCCTGCTGTCGGACCGGCTCAAGCAGTCCATTTTGCGGGCCGACCGCAGCGGCAAATCCTGCGCCATCTGCTTTCTGGACCTGGATGGCTTCAAGGCCATCAACGACCAGCTCGGCCATGCCACCGGTGACCAGATTCTGATTGCCATGGCCCACAACCTGAGCGAGACCCTGCGCGCCGAAGACACCCTGGCGCGCCTGGGCGGTGACGAGTTTGTGGTGCTGCTCTCGGAAGTGGCTTCGGCCGGCGAATGCACCCTGATCCTGGAGCGCTTGCTGGAGGCGGCGCGCCGCCCGGTAACGGCGGGCGAGCATGTGATCCATATCTCGGCCAGCATAGGCGTGAGCCTGTACCCCTCCGACAACGCCGACCCGGACATCCTGCTGCGCCATGCCGACATGGCCATGTACCTGGCCAAGCAGGCCGGCAAGAACCGCTACCAGCTGTTCGACCCGGAGATAGACCGCGTCTCGCAAAGCCACCGCGAGTTCCTGGTGCAGATGCAGCAGGCCCTGGCGCAGCAGGAGTTTGTGCTGTTCTACCAACCCAAGGTGGACCTAGTGAACGGTGCCGTGATCGGGGTCGAGGCGCTGATCCGCTGGCAGCACCCGGCGCGCGGCCTGCTGGCGCCAGCGGAGTTTTTGCCGCACCTCAATGGCAGCCACCTGGAGGGGCTGTTTGGCGAGTGGGTGATTGACACCGCGCTGCAGCAGATGCGC
>JAYVNF010000160.1:0-5829 GCA_043758575.1 Rhodoferax sp. | reverse complement strand
TACGGGTACGCCATACTCATCCGGGTATGATTTTGAGCGACTGTCAACTGGAGTAGTCACCATGCAAAGCCAAGTCCACGCCGTATGCGCGTCCTGCAGTGCCTTGAACCGAATTCCCGCCCAACGGGACGGAAAGGAAATCAATTGCGGAAAATGCCACCAAGCCCTGTTCGGGCTTGCTCCGCCATCGGTCAATCAAGCTGCATTTGTAGCCCAGATCACCAAAGGCGATGTACCTGTGGTGGTTGACTTCTGGGCACCTTGGTGCGGGCCGTGTCAGTCAATGGCCCCGGCTTTTGCCCAAGTGAGCGCCCGCATGGACTCGCGCGCTCGCTTCATCAAAGTCAACACGGACGAGGAAACAGGACTCGGGTCCCAGTATGGCATCCGAAGTATCCCGACGCTCGCCATTTTCCAGTCCGGTCGCGAGCTAGGGCGCATTTCGGGCGCATTGCCTGCCGCCAAGATCGAACAGTGGGTCAACAGCGTCATCAAGGGCTGATCGGCTTTTACCCGGTCTTGCAGCCCGCCCCCTGGCGTTTTTGGTAGAACGCCAGAATCCTTTTGACGAACTGCAGCGGAACATTTCTGATCGCTGCGGTGAGGTATTCAGAAGTCCTGTATGAGAATGCCGCGGCCCGTCGCGTGTACGGCCGAAGCCAAACCGTTGCTTGTAGACAATCTTGCTGCTCTTGCTTGTTCATGGATTCCAAAGCCTGCGGGTGATCTGTCGAAACCTCCATCTGGCCTTGAGCAGTTCACCTTTCTTCTTCAGGTGATCTACTCCGCTATTGAAGCCGATACGTAACTTCAAAGTGCAGCCGTTTTCTCCTCCACCTGAAGTAGCCATGCAAGCAAAAGTTGCGTTCACAACGCAATAGCTTGTGTCAAATCAAAACATCATCAGATTGAGACTTCTGAATTTTCACGACTGATAATTGTCAACCGAATTGAGAAATTGAAGCGGAAACTGGTCTTCTACAAGGAGTCCAACATGAAGCTACTTACCGATCTTTTCACCACTGACTATGGAATCATGAGCATCAGCGGCATTGCATTTATGCTCGGGATGGCGGTATTTTTCTACTGGTATTTCAACCACAAAATGGATGAAGCAGAAGCCCTTGCTGGCAAGAGCAAGTAGGTCCTCCTGCCCAGGGCAACAAGCGCCCCCGGCGTTGTTGAAGCCCTTGCCGCCTGAGATTCAGGCGTGGTGGTGTGGGTGGGGTATCTTCTCGGCCAGCCGCACAATACCCAGCGCCTTGAGCACATACTTTTCATAGATCGGCTCGGAAGTGCCTTTGCGAATCTTGCGCATAAAGTATTTCTCGAACGCAATCTTGGCCAGGTGCACCCACTTGCCCTTCTTGAACCAGTTCACATTGCGCGGCGGGATTTGTGGCAGAGCCACAAAAGCAGCACCTGTGTCCCCCATATCAGCCAGGCAGATGGCATTCCAAGTACCCTTGGCATCTGCCGGCTTGCCCGCCAGTTCGTCTGCAATGTTGTGGGCAATAGCACCCACCATGCTCTCAATCATGTAGCCGGTCTTGGGCGTTCCAGTGGCAACTGGCGTGACTTCCACTGGTGGTATGGCCACGCAGACACCAGCCGAGAAAATGTTTTTATAAGCCTTGCTGCGCTGGTATTCGTCGATCAGTACAAAACCGCGCGGGTTGCACAGGTTGGGCACGGCCGCGACTGCATCCACCCCCTTGAAGGCCGGCAGCATCATGGACATCTTGAAGGGCAGCTCGTGCTCCATATAGACGTTGCCTAGGTCATCGAGCTGGGTCACAAACATCTTGCCTTCCTCGACCCGGGTGGTCTTGGCATTGGTGATCCATTTCATGTCGCGGTTGCGCATTTCGGACTCCAGCATGGATTTGCTGTCACCCACGCCACCCAGGCCCAGGTGCCCGATATAGGGCTCGCTCGATACATAGGTGATGGGCACCTTGTTGCGCAATTTGCGTTTGCGCAGATCGGTGTCCAGGATGAAGGCGAATTCATAGGCCGGACCGAAGCAGCTGGCACCGGGCATGGCACCTATCACCACGGGGCCCGGGTTCTTGAGAAAGTTCTCGTAGTCGGCCCAGAAGGCCTGGGCATGGTCCACGCTGCAGATGGAATGGGTGAAGCCACCACCGCCGTGCGAGACAGGTCCGGAACCAGGTACTTCACTGAAGGACAGCTTGGGGCCTGTGGTGATCACCAGGTAGTCGTAGGCCAGCGAATCACCATTGCCCAAGGTCAGGGTGTTTGCCTCGGCGTTGATGGCGGTGACCGGCTGGGCAATAAAGCCGATGCCCTTGCGCTCCAGATAGGGCCGTATGGGCAGGGTAATTTCTTCGCGTTGACGCCAGCCCACAGCAATCCAGGGGTTGCTTGGAACAAACTGGAAATAGTCCACCGCATTGACGACGGTGATTTTGTGCTCCTTGGATAGCAAGGCACGCATCTCATAGGCAGCGGGCATACCGCCTATGCCTGCGCCAACGATCACGATATGGGACATGGGTGTTTCTCCTGGTGTTGTATGTATTGAAAAGGTGAGCGCTGGCGGGCTTTGCTGCATTCAAAGCAGCAAGTCGTCGATATATTTCAGCATGGCGGAAGAACTGAAGTCACGTGCGCCTTCGGCCTTGGCCAGGACCTTGCCCATGCGACTGATCACATAGGAACTGGGCAGACCCTGCACGCCGTAAGACTTAGCGACCTGGTTCTTGCTATCGAGCAGGATGGGAAAAGTCGGCATGGGATTGAAGAGGCCCAAACTGGCAAACGCGGTCTGCGTTGTCTCCCCCTGGTTGATTCCCAGCACCGCAAAGGGTCGCTTCAGTTTGGATTGATACAGCCGCTCAATCGAGGGCATCTCCAGCCTGCAGGGTGGACACCATGAGGCCCAAAAATTCAGCAACACTACTTTGCCGCGGTAGCTGGAAAGCGTATGGCTGTGGCCGTCTAAGTCGTCCAAAACGAAGTCGGGTGCGGCGTCCTTGCTTGCCTCTGTGGCACTTGCAGGACTGGCTGGCAGCAGCAGGGCTGAGCCCGCGAGAGCAAGCAGTCCATGCAACAGCTGGCGGCGGTCCGGAGGGCTCACGTCGATCAATCCCATGACAGGTTGTTGCAGGCGTAGCACTCATCCTTGAGCACACCCAGACGGACCAGCAGCGCATGGATCTTGCAACCTACGCAAACCCCCAGCACCGTCTCCATCCACATAAAACCGATGCAAACCCAAACCGACACCATAGGCACCCAGCGAGGCATGTAGTTGGAGGTGGTAGGCAACAATGCGTGCCCGCTGAGCTGGTTCACCCAGACTGCCAGGACCTCGGGATTGAAAAAGACGATGCAGGTGGCAATGAGAGAGGCACCAATCGACCAGGCGAAGCGCTTGGGGCTCAATGGTTTCCACACCGGCTTGGTCTTTCTGGCCAGATAGCTGCTGATGAGGATAGTGGGCGAGAGATGCGAAGTGCGCTTGTACATGCCCGAGATCATTTCAAACAGCGCATACAACAAGATGTAGGTTTGCCTTGAGTACTCAAACGTGCGTTTGACGGCTTCCACGTGGTACAGGATGCGGCCGTCGAAGTCCGTATCAAAGGTGTCCTGGATAAAGGCGCCCGTCACCACCCAATGCGAACCAAACACCACGTCCAGCAGGGTGAAACCCATGTACAGCGGTATGGCCAACAACAGGCCGGCCCGGATCCGAACCGCCACGTCGTTGATGAAGACAGATGCTTCATCGGGGTCGCGAAACCACAGGCGCTTGAGAACGCCGGGATTTTTAGCGGACTGGGCCATCTTGCTCCCCGTTTACAAGGCCAAAAAGCCGGGATTGGGCAGCACGCCGTTCAGGGTGGGCGTGTTGGGCAGGCGCTTGGCAACCTTGCCGCCGCTGGCCTTGAGCCATTCTTCTGCCACCTCCCAGACCTGCTTGTGTCCACCGTGGCGGGCCTCTTCTGCCACCGGTGCCCAGCCGGCCACGGTGTATTTCTTGTCGGCCTCAATCGGTTTACCCTTGAGGCGCATATTGTCAATGCGCTGGCCCATGCCGGCCAATGGGTTGCAGCTGTACTGCAGGCCGCCCACGCGCACCATGTCGCCGCCCTGCTGGTAATACGGGTCTGGGTTGAAGAGGTTGTCGCACACATCCTCCAGCACGGTCTTGATGGTGGCACCACTCATCTCGGTCAGCGTGGCGTACGAGTAGGTGGTGGCGGTCATGTCCATCAGCCACTCGCGGGTGATGGCCTGCCCCGGCAGCAGGCTGGTGCCCCAGCGGAAACCCGGCGAGAAGGCAATGTCGGCGCCCTGCACTTCCATCAGCGCGTCCAGCAGCAGCTGGTCGCCCGTACCGTTGAAGTTGCCACGGCGGTACAGCGTGCCTTCGGTCACGGCCAGCTTCTCGGCCAGCTTGGTTTCATGAGGCGCACGAATCTTGGTAATGAGCGCGTCCATCTCGCGGTCAGCTGGCAGCATGTTGGAGAAGATGGGCAGCAATTTGTAGCGGAAGTCACTTACCTTTTTGTCCTTGACCTCGAAATCCAGCACGCCCAGAAACTTGCTGTTGGAGCCGGCATTGGTGACGATGGTCTTGCCACCCTTGTTGCTGACAATGCTGGCCACCGGCATGCCGTCGTGTGTGTGACCTCCCATGATGGCGTCAATGCCGCTGACGCGGCTGGCCATCTTCAGGTCCACGTCCATGCCGTTGTGCGACAGCACCACCACCACCTGCGCGCCCTTGGCGCGGGTCTCATTGACCATGGCCTGCATGTTCTCGTCCTGGATGCCAAAGGCCCAATCGGCCACCATGTAGCGCGGGTTGGCAATCGGGGTGTAGGGGAAGGCCTGGCCGATGATGGCGCAGGGCACGCCGTTCATCTCGCGAATCACATAGGGCTTGAAGACCTGGTCACCAAAATCATTGGTCTTGATATTCTGGGCCACGAAATCAATCTTGCCGGCAAAGTCTTTCTCGACAATTTCCTTCACCCGCTCCATACCATAGGTGAACTCCCAGTGGCCGGTCATCACATCCACGCCCAGCAGCTTGCAGGCATCCACCATGTCCTGGCCGTTGGTCCACAGCGATGTAGCCGATCCTTGCCAAGTGTCACCACCGTCCAGCAGCAAAGCGCCGGGCCGACTGGCCTTGAGGCGTTTTACCAGTGTGGCCAGATGGGCAAAGCCACCGACCTTGCCATAGCGCCTGGCAGCCTTTTCGAAGTCCAGGCAAGACAGTGCGTGGGCTTCGGCGGTGCCGGGGCGAATGTTGGCCGTTTTGAGCAAGTGCTCGCCCACCAGGTGCGGCAAATTGCCCTTCATGCTGCCAATACCCAGGTTCATATTGGGTTCGCGAAAATAGATGGGCTTGAGCTGGGCATGGCAGTCGGTCATGTGCAGGAAAGACACATTGCCGAAGGGCGCGATGTCATACAGGCCGTTGGCCGCCACGCCGGCTTCCGCCTCGGCATAGGTTCCCAGCCCCAAGCCGGCCATGGTGCCCGCACCCAGCACCTGCATAAATTCGCGTTTGGTGAGATTCATATTTTCGCAGTCATATAAAAAGTGACACCCACGACAGAGAGCGCCAGAAAAGAGATTTATTCGTTAACGGGTGACTTGGGATCGAGCAGCAGGGCCACCAGATCGCGCACCTGCTTTTCATTCAAGATACCCATGTGGCCGGCGCGGGGCATGTTGGAGCAGGCGTTGTAGGCCTTGCTGTTCCAGATGCGTCCCCAGGTGTACTCGACCATCAGCTTGGCGCTTGGGCTTTGGGGATCGGTAACACCGCGGATCTTGCCGTAG
>JAYVNF010000159.1:0-5841 GCA_043758575.1 Rhodoferax sp. | reverse complement strand
CTGGTCGGCCAGGCCCTCTTCAATCACCACGTGGATCAATGCATTGAGCATGGCCACATCGGTGTCGGGTTTGAACTGCAGGGTGCGCCAGGCGTGCTTGCCGATGTCGGTGATGCGCGGGTCGGCCAACACAATTTTGGCGCCCAGCTTGGCGGCGTTCTTCATCCAGGTGGCGGCCACCGGATGGTTCGCAGTCGGGTTGGAGCCGATGACAAAAATCATCTCCGAGTGCTGCACGTCGTTGACCTGGTTGCTTACGGCTCCTGAGCCCACGCCTTCGAGCAGGGCGGCCACGCTGGAGGCATGGCACAGGCGGGTGCAATGGTCCACGTTGTTGCTGCCAAAGCCGGTGCGCACCAGCTTCTGGAACAGATAGGCCTCTTCGTTGCTGCCCTTGGCCGAGCCAAAGCCGGCCAGCGATTTCTTGCCGTGGGTGTCGCGCAGATTTTTGAGGGTGCCGGCGGAATACGCCAAGGCTTCTTCCCAAGTGGCTTCGCGGAATACCTCGGACCAGTCGGCGCTGTCGCGGTTGAGGTTCTGCAACAGGGCCGGGTCTTTGGCCACACCGGCCTTGCGAATCAGGGGCAAAGTCAGGCGCTGCGGGCTGGCCGCGTAGTCAAAACCAAAGCGGCCCTTGACGCACAGGCGGTTGTGGTTGGCCGGGCCGTCGCGTCCGTCCACGCTGACGATTTTGTTGTCTTTCACGTTGTAGGTCAGCAGGCAGCCGACGCCGCAGAAGGGGCAGACCGAGTCGACTTTTTTGTCTACCACCTGCGAGCCGATTTGCGTCTTGGGCATGAGCGCGCCGGTGGGGCAGGCTTGCACGCATTCCCCGCAAGCGACACAGGTGCTGTCACCCATGGGGTCGTTCAGGTCAAACACGATTTCGCTGTGCGAGCCGCGCAGGGCGTAGCCGATGACGTCGTTGACCTGCTCTTCGCGGCAGGCGCGCACGCAGCGGTTGCACTGGATGCAGGCATCCAGGTTCACAGCCATGGCGGGGTGGGAGATGTCGGCCTTGGGCTGCTCGCGGCGCAAGGCTTTGAGTTCGGGGCGCACCTGCACGTCCATGCGCGCGGCCCAGTCGCTCAACTCGCCATGCTGTTGGCTGGCGGCCGGCGCTTGGGCTTCTGCGTCGTTCCACTTGTAGCCCACATCGGGCATGTCTGAGAGCAGCATTTCCAGCACCATCTTCTGGCTCTTCACGGCGCGCGGGCTGTTGGCCAGGGCTTCCATGCCGGCACTCGCGGTGCGGCAGCAGCTGGGGGCCAGGGTGCGCTCGCCCTTGATCTCCACCACGCAGGCGCGGCAGTTGCCATCAGCACGCAAACCGTCCTTGTAGCAAAGGTGGGGGATGGCTATGCCGTGGCGCTTGGCGGCTTTCAGAATCGTCTCGCCCTCAAAGGCGTAGATGGTCTTCTGGTCCAGGGTGAAGGACACGGTTGCGGGTGTCACTTCGTTGAGTTTGGTTGGCGCGTTCATGCTGCTGCTCCTGATGCCGCTGCGCCATTGATTTCGTGCGCAAAATATTTCACCACGCAGCGCACCGGGTTGGGCGCTGCCTGACCCAGGCCGCAAATCGAGGCATCGGTCATGACCTGGTTCAGGTCTTCCAGTGTTTCGGTATCCCACAGCTTGGCTTCCATCAGCGTGGCGGCCTTGGCTGTGCCGACGCGGCAGGGCGTGCATTGGCCGCAGCTCTCATGCGCAAAGAAACGCATCATGTTCAGGGCCGCGTCACGCGCTGAATCGTGCTGGCTGAGCACGATCACGGCGGCCGAGCCGATGAAGCCGCCGTGCGGCTGCAGGGTGTCAAAGTCCAGCGGTGTGTCCGCCAGGCTTTCGGGAAATATGCCACCGGAGGCGCCACCGGGCAGGTAGGCGTAGAGCCGGTGTCCGTCCTGCATGCCGCCACAGTATTCGGCGACCAGCTCGCGCAAGGTGATGCCGGCCGGTGCCAGCTTGACGCCGGGGTGCTTGACGCGTCCGCTCACGCTGAAAGAGCGCAAGCCCTTGCGGCCGTTGCGACCAAAGCTGCTGAACCAGCCAGCGCCCTTTTCCACAATGTCACGCACCCAGTACAGGGTCTCGAAATTGTGTTCCAGCGTGGGCCGGCCAAACAGACCGACCTGGGCGATGTAGGGTGGGCGCATGCGCGGTTCACCGCGCTTGCCTTCGATGCTTTCGATCATGGCCGACTCTTCGCCGCAGATGTAGGCACCGGCACCGCGGCGCAATTCGATGTGCGGCAAGGCACACGGCGGGTTGGCCTGCAGACGGGCAATTTCGGCCTCCAGAATCGCGCGACAGCCGTGGTACTCGTCACGCAAATAGATGTAGCAGCTCGCTATGCCCACCACCTGCGCAGCCACCAGCAGGCCTTCGAGAAAACGGTGCGGGTCGCGCTCCAGATAGGTACGGTCTTTGAAGGTACCGGGCTCGCCCTCGTCGATGTTCACGGCCATCAGCTTGGGTGCGGGCTGGTCACGCACGATGCGCCATTTGCGCCCGGCTGGAAAGCCGGCACCGCCCAGGCCGCGCAGGCCGGACTCTTCCATTGCCTTGATGACGGCTTCCACATCCTGTTCGCCGTTCACCAGGGCAGCAGCCAGACCGTAGCCGCCTTGGGCTCGGTAGGCCTCGTAGCCGGTGTAATCCGGCGCTACCGCAATGGCATGCGGCTCGGGCGAGACGCTGCGCTCGGCCAAGCTTGCTGCCACAAACACGCTGTCCATGCGCGCCTGCGGGTGCTGCGCTTGTGCTGACTGCACCAAGGCCACCACCGTCTCCACGGTCGCCAGGGGCACGGGGTGCTGGTGCACCACCGCCACCGGGGCCTGCTCGCAGCGGCCCAGGCAGGGCGCGGGAATGACGCGCACATCACCGTTGCCCAAGAGAGCCGGCAAACGTTTCAGCAAGTCTTGCGCACCGGCCATCTCGCAGCTCAGACCGTCACATACGCGCACCGTCAAACCCGGTGCTGCGGCATCACCCTTCACCACTTCGAAGTGGTGATAGAAGGTGGCCACTTCATAGACCTCGGCCATGGGGATGTTCATCTCGCGGGCCAGGGCCACCAGATGGCGGTCATGCAGACAGCGGTAGGCAGCGTTGAGCTTGTGCAGATGTTCAATCAGCAGATCGCGCCGGTGCGGTGCGGCCCCCACCAGGGCGCGCACCTCGGCGAGTGAGACATCATCCGCCTGGCGCCCTTTGAGCTTGCTCTTGCGGCGGATACGCTCGCGCATATCGTCCACCGTTCCCAGAGACACGGTCTTCACTTCAGGGGCTACAGAAGAATGCATAGTCACTCACAGTTACCGAAAAAAATCCAAACAATCAGGCGAAAAACTTGGCCACGCTGAGCAGGGTGCGGTAGATGCCCCAAGCCAGTGGCAGACCCACCGCCACCCAGGCCAGCACCACCACCGCCGGGCTGACGGTGTCGGCGCCACCACCATTGGCGCGGTGCAGCTCGTTGGAGACTGCCTTGTCGTGGGCCAGGCGTTTTTCCTCTGCCAATTCTGCGTCGTTCATGAACCACTTGTTGTCCAGGGGACGAACCAGGAGGTTGCAAATGAGACCAATCACCAGCATGCCCACCAAGATGTACATGGTCTGGTTATAGACCTGCTCGCGCGGGATTCCAAGACCGAGCTGGTATTCGCGCATGTAGTTCACCACCACCGGACCGAGCACGCCAGCCGTGGCCCAGGCGGTAAGCAGGCGGCCGTGGATGGCGCCCACCATCTGCGTGCCGAAGATGTCGGCCAGATAGGCCGGCACGGTGGCAAAGCCGCCGCCGTACATGCTCAGGATCACGCAAAAGGCCGATACAAACAACACGGTGCTGCCAGCCGCTGCGCTGCCGGGCACGCTGAAGTACATGGCCGCACCCAGCACAAAGAACACCACATAGGTCACCTTGCGGCCCAGCTTGTCGGACAGGCTGGCCCAGAAAAAGCGCCCACCAATGTTGAAAAGGCTCAAGAGCGCCGTAAAGCCGGCAGCGACGGTGGCTATTGCAGCGAGCTGCGCCTTGTCGAGCTCACCAAACTTCTTGGCCACGCCAATCAGCGAGCCGCCAAACACCTCTTGCAGCATGGGAGACGCCATGCCGATCACGCCAATGCCGGCGCTCACGTTCATGCACAGCACCATCCAGATCAGCCAGAACTGGGGAATGCCCCAGACCTTCTTCACATGCACGTGCTTCTGCGTGATCATGGCATTGCTGGCCTGGCCAGCCGGAGCGACCCAACCCGCTGGCACCCAGCCGGTCTCGGGCACGCGGTAGCCAAAGGCACCGGCCATCATGAAGACAAAGTAGATCAGGGCCATGACCACAAAGGTCTGCATCACGCCCACGCTGGTGGGGCTGGCAAAGTACTTCATCAGGTCGGCCGCCAGGGGCGAGCCGATCATGGCGCCGCCGCCAAAGCCCATGATGGCCATGCCGGTGGCCATGCCACGCTTGTCCGGAAACCATTTGATCAGGGTGGACACCGGCGAGATATAGCCCAGGCCCAGGCCTATGCCGCCAATCACACCCGAGCCCAGAATCATCATCCAGAACTGGTGCAGGTAAACGCCGGCCGCCGAGATCAGCATGCCGCCACACCAGCACAGGGCCGACACCACACCGGCCTTGCGTGGGCCGACGCGCTCCAGCCAGCCGCCCCATATGGCAGCACTGCTGCCCAGCAGCACAAAGAAGAGGGTGTACATCCAGCCCAGGGTGGAGATTTGCCAGTCGCAGCTGGTGGTGAAAAGCTGGCCCACAAAGCCCACATCGGGGCCGCACTTGATGGCCTCCTTGATGCCCAGCGCTTTGCTCAAAGGCAGCCAGAACACGGAAAAGCCATAGGCCATGCCAATGCACAGGTGAATGGCCAGCGCGGCTGGAGGCACCAGCCAGCGGTTGAAGCCGGGGCCGGCAATGATGCGTTCCTTGTCCAACAATCCAGGGGAAGCCGTTGTCATGTAGTCTCCTAACGTGTTTGTGTTCTTTGTGTCGATCGCCTCTGTAACGTTTATGTGACGGTTTTACGAGGTAGGCTGAGTATCGGAGCGTGTACACCCAGTCGTCCAATTGAATCGCTACATGGCGCGATTCAATCGCTGAATGTCGCATTGCAGTAAGACGGGTCCGCGCAAGGCCCCGACTGGGGCGCTGTGCAGGCCTGCGGGTCAGGCCGCCAGCAGTCCGCTGTGCGCCGCCGCATGGCGCAGCCAGGCACCGTCCTGGGCCAGCACCAGACCCGCCTCCAGGGCGCGCGAAGGACGGGCCTGCGCGTGCGAAATAAAGCCGATGCGGGTCTTGATTTCCGGGCCAGTCAGGGGCGCGGCTTCCAGTTCCTTGTAGCCACGCAAGGTATCCACCAGCGCACCAGGCAGCACGCTGCAGACATTGCCATCGACCACGCTGAGCATCATGGTCATGATGGAATTGGTCTCTATGGCCGGGCTGACGCGCACGCCGGCCGTGGTGAAGGCGGCGTCCACAATTGTGCGGTTGTGCATCTCGGGTGTGAGCAGGCAAAGAGGGAGTGCCGCCGCCTCTTTCCAGGACATGGAGGGGGCCAGCTGCAGACCTTTGGCATGCGGCTGTGCGGCACGGCGCAGCAAAAAATAGTGCTCGGTGTACTGCGGCCAGACCTGCAGGCGGCGTTCCTGCACGCGCATGCGTTCGCTGTAGCCCAGGGCCATGTCGATGGTCAAATCTTCCAGCCCACGCTCCAGATCGGAGGAGCTCAGGGACAGCACCACCGGCTGGATGCCGCCGTGGCGGGCATGCAGCATGGCGGCAAAACGCGCCGCAATCGGCACGGCGGTAGGTAC
>JAYVNF010000158.1:0-17135 GCA_043758575.1 Rhodoferax sp. | reverse complement strand
AAAAAGTCTTGGAGATGTAGGTGGCGTAAAAGCCATACAAAAAGAAGTCGAACATTTCCAGGAAATTGCCGCTGGTCACCCGCAACACGGTGGACAGCCTGGATTGCGCTGGCTTTTGGGAATGTGGCATAGGGTGTTCCTTCAATGGGCTGTGGCGGGGGCAGGCGTGAGACCGGTCTTGCGCACCAGGGGCGCGGCTGCATCGGAGCTCAGGTAGTCAATCAAGGTCTGGGCTGCAGCGTGCACTTTGGTGCCCGTCACGATGCCGGCTGAAAAGGGAGTGAGCTGCTGCGTTTCAGCGGGAATTTCACCCACGAAATCAATCCCCTGAATGGGCAGCAGTTCGCTGACCTGCTGGAAGCCCAGATCCGCTTCGCCGCGTGCCACCACCTGTGCGACAGGTTCGGCCGGCACCATGTGGCTTTTGCCCTTGATTTGATCGGCAATGCCAAGGCGAGGGAACAAGACCTTGGAGAGGTACTCGCCACTGGCACTGTCCGAGTAGGCGATGGAGCGGGCGTTCAGCAGTGCCTGCTTCAGGCCTTCCACGGTGCTCACGTCAGGCTTGGCCGCGCCAGCGGGCACGGCAACGCCAATCTTCGAGTTGGCCAGCAGGCGGTGGCCTGCATCTTCAACGCGGCCTTGGCTAACCAAGGTGTCCAGGGCATCGCCCACCATGATCACCACGTCAATCGGCTCGCCGCGCTCCAGGCGTTTGGGGATCGCGCCGCTGGTCTCGCCCATGGAGGGGCCCCACACGGCCAGCAGTTTGTGGCCGCTGTGCGCTTCAAAGCCGGGGGCCAAGGCGCGGTAGGCTGCGGCAAAGCCGCCGGAGCTGGCCACATGGATTTCGTCGGCCAGTGCAACAGACACCAGCACGGGTGCCATCGCCAGGAATGCAAGACGCGCTATGCGTCCACGGGTGAGCCCAAGTTTCATGTCATCTCCTTTTGTGTGTGTGTGGGTAACTTTGGGAGCGGATAGTGCGGCCCCATGATTGAAAACACAATTGCATTGATTTGATATATTGATGCTCCATGCGCATCAATACAGAAATCGGGGAACTCCAGGCCTTCATCGCGGTGGCCGAGAAGTCCAGCTTCAGGGCGGCGGCCGAGAGCCTGTTTATTTCACAACCCGCCTTGAGCCGGCGTATTGACAAGTTGGAGCGGGATCTGAAATGCCAGTTGCTGGAACGAACCACCCGCAGGGTGTCTTTGACGGACCCCGGGCGCCAGTTTCTGAGCCATGCGCAAGCGGTGATCGAAGAACTGGAACGCGCCTACCAGGGCCTGGAGGCCAGGGCCGTGGCGCGCAGCGGCAAAGTCAGCATGGCCTGTGTGCCTTCAGTGGCCAACCATTTGCTGCCCGCCGTTTTAAAGGACTTCGCCAGCGCCTACCCTTCGGTGCGTGTCAAGGTGATCGATGAGAGCGCGCAGACGGTGCTCGACAGCGTCAGGCAAGGCCATGCGGACTTTGGCTTGAGTTTTCTTGGCAGCCAGGAGGCAGAGCTCGACTTCAGTGCCATTCGGGCCGAGCGCTATGTGGTCGTAGTGCCAAAGGCGCACCCCTTGGCGCGACGCAAAACGGTTGCCTGGCGTCTGCTTGAAAAAGAGCCTTTGATCTCTGTGTCCAGCAGCAGCGGCAACCGATTGCTCATCGACAGTGCCTTTGCGAAAACAAGCAAGAGACCGACTATCCAGTACGAAATCAACCACGTCACCGGAGCCATCAATTTGGTGTCTGCTGGACTGGGCATTGCCATCATTCCTGGTCTGGCGCTGGACGCTCGGCTTCATCCTGGACTCAGGGGCGTGCCACTGGTGGACCCTGCCATCACACGCACCCTGGGGCTGATCGTGCGTAAGGGTGACAAGCTCCATGGGCTTGCGCAGGTATTGGCCCAAACGCTGTCATCTGCGATTCGGGATTTCTAGCAGTCGCTTGCAAAAGCCGCCCAAATGCTATGAAGGCCAGCATGGCGGACTTCTTTGCGCCATATCAATAGTGGGCCCCTTAGCGGGCTTGCTACTACTTCAGAACTAGGTCGCCTACTCCCTTTTAGCGGTGGCATGCCTTCCACCGGAGGATATTCAAAAAACTCCTGAAGCCCGAAAGTCATACCCACTCTCAGGAGGGTCTATGGCTTCGGAAATCAAAAATGCAAAACAGGCGTGGTCGGTGCTGATCGTCAGCACCCTGGCCTTCACCGTCTGTTTCATGGTGTGGATGATGTTTGGCGTGATCGGCATCCCGATCAAGAAACTGCTGGACCTTAACGCCACCCAGTTCGGCTTGTTGATGGCCACACCGGTGCTCACTGGCTCGCTGATTCGCGTACCGCTGGGCATCTGGACCGACCGCTTTGGTGGCCGCATCGTCATGGCCACGCTGATGGCCTGCACTGTGCCTGCGATCTGGATGATGAGCTATGCCACGGCCTATTGGCACTTTCTGGTCATAGGCCTGTTTGTCGGCCTGGCCGGTGGCTCGTTCTCGGTGGGCACGCCCTATGTGGCGCGCTGGTTCCCCAAGAACAAGCAGGGCACGGCCATGGGCATTTATGGCGCAGGTAACTCCGGCTCTGCGGTCAACAAGTTCTTGGCCCCGGTGATTCTGGTGGCCTTTGGCTGGACCATGGTGCCGCAGGTCTACGCCGTCATCATGCTGTGCACGGTGGTGGTGTTCTGGCTCTTCAGTCACAGCGACCCGGCGCATCTGGTGCCCAACACGCAAAGCTTTGGCGCGCAGCTCAAGGCGCTCAAAGACCCCAAGGTGGTGAAGTACTGCCAGTACTACAGCATCGTGTTTGGTGGCTATGTCGCCCTGGCCCTGTGGATGGTGCAGTACTACGTGGGCGAGTTCGGCCTGGACATCCGCATCGCCGCCCTGCTGGCCGCCTGCTTCTCATTGCCCGGCGGCGTGCTGCGGGCCTTTGGCGGCATTCTGTCGGACAAGTACGGTGCGCATTCCGTTACCTGGTGGGTGCTGTGGGTGAGCTGGATCTGCCTGTTTTTACTCTCCTATCCGCAGACCGATTTCTCCATCATGACGGTGGCCGGTGCACGCACCTTTCACATCGGCCTGAACGTCTATGTCTTCACCGGCCTGATGTTCATCCTGGGCATTGCCTTCGCCTTCGGCAAGGCCAGCGTCTTCAAGTACATCAGCGATGACTACAGCCAGAACATTGGCGCCATCAGCGGCATCGTCGGCCTGGCCGGTGGTCTGGGCGGCTTTGTCTTGCCGATTCTTTTTGGTGCGCTGATGGACCTGACCGGCATACGTTCCAGCGCCTTCATGCTGATGTATGGCGTGGTCTGGGTTTCCCTCATCTGGATGTACTGGACCGAGGTGCGCAGCCGCGAAGTGATGGGCGCACATGAGCGCTTGCTGGCCGTCCCTGCCAGCGCCAAGGCCTGAGCCCCGCACTACGCCGGCTCTTCCCCATTTCCTGCCTTTTGAAAGATATTTATGACCACCCGAACCCTCCCAGGCACAGGCAGCCGCAGCGGTGCCGATATTGCCGACTGGCGTCCCGAAGATGAAAACTTCTGGGAAAACACGGGCAAGAAAATCGCCTACCGCAACCTCTGGATCTCGGTGCCCGCACTCCTGTGCGGCTTCGCCATCTGGGGCATGTGGGGCATCATCACCGTGCAGATGCTCAACCTGGGTTTCCCCTTCACCCAGGCCGAGCTGTTCTCGCTCACGGCCATCGCAGGACTGGCCGGCGCCACCATGCGCATCCCGGCCTCGTTTCTCATTCGCGTGGCCGGTGGGCGCAACACCATCTTCTTGACCACTGCCATGCTGCTGGCGCCCGCGCTGGGCACCGGCATCGTGCTGCAGCACAAAGAATGGCCACTGTGGGCCTTTCAGCTGATGGCCCTGTGGTCGGGCGTGGGGGGCGGCAACTTTGCCAGCTCCATGTCCAACATCAGCACCTTTTTTCCGAAGCGCCTGCAGGGCACGGCCCTAGGGCTGAACGCCGGCCTGGGCAACTTTGGTGTCACCACCATGCAGATCATGATTCCCCTGGTGATGACCATGGGCCTGTTCGGCAGCTTCGGCGGTGAGTCCATGACCTTGGTGAAGGACAGCGGCTGGATCTTCGGCAAGATTGTCTCGGGCACACCCACCTGGATCCAGAACGCCGGCTTTGCCTGGCTGCTGTCCCTGGTGCCGCTCTCGGTGCTGTGCTTCTTCGGCATGAACAACCTGAACACGGTCACGCCTGACAGCGGGGGCACTTTTTCAGCTTTTCTGAAAATCATCTGGCTCTACACCCTGTCTTTTGTGCCGGCAGGCCTGGGCCTGTACCTGTACCTGCCCGCACCCACGGGGCTTGGCATTCTGAACATGTGGATCGCCATGCCGCTGATCATCTTCAGCACGCTGATGGTGATGAAGCTGGCGGCCTTTGGCGCCATGAAGGAAAACATCGCCAAGCAGTTCGCTATTTTTCGCAACAAGCATACCTGGTCGCTGACCCTTTTGTACATCGTGACCTTCGGCTCCTTCATCGGTTTCTCGATGGCGCTGCCCTTGTCCATCACGGTGATCTTCGGCATCAGCCATGTGCCTGATGCCGCCGGTGTGATGCAGCACACGCTGAAAAACCCGCACGCCCCCTCGGCCCTGACCTATGCCTGGATCGGCCCTTTCATTGGCGCCCTGGTGCGGCCGGTGGGTGGCTGGATTTCCGACAAGGTGGGTGGTTCCATCGTGACGCAGGCGATTTCTGCGGTGATGGTTTTAGCTTCTGTGGCGGTGGGTTATGTGATGTTGTTGGCCTATGGCTCGGCCACACCCGAGCAGTACTTCATGCCCTTCATGGCGCTGTTCATTGTGCTGTTCACGGCCAGCGGTATTGGCAACGGTTCGACCTTCCGCACCATTGGTGTGATTTTTGACCGCACGCAGGCGGGGCCTGTGTTGGGTTGGACTTCGGCAATTGCTGCTTATGGCGCTTTCATTGCACCGGTGGTGATTGGTGCGCAGATCAAGGCTGGTACGCCGCAGATTGCGATGTATGGATTCGCCATTTTTTATGCGCTGTGTCTGGTGCTGAACTGGTGGTTCTATTTGCGTGCTGGGTCGGAGATCAAGAACCCATGACTGCCTTTCTCTCCTCAGTTACTTCGGGACGCAGGCCGGCGTGGCACTCCGCTTCGTCCGTGTCCCCCGCCCACTGCGTGGGCTCCTCCTTTACCTACCGAAGCGGAGCGCCACACCGACCTGCGTCCGCCAGCACGGTGGGTACGCAGAGGGAGTCCATGCATTCAGTCTCGGCCCCCACAAAAGCAAGCAAACAAACATGACCCCAAAAACGTATTCCACCTGGAGCCAACCATGAGCCATTTCCTGGACCGCCTGAGCCACTTCTCGGCCCCCACAGAAAGCTTCTCGGAAGGCCACGGCCTCACCACCGGGGAAGACCGTACCTGGGAAGACGCCTACCGCGACCGCTGGGCCCATGACAAGATTGTGCGCAGCACCCACGGCGTCAACTGCACCGGCTCGTGCTCGTGGAAGATCTATGTGAAGGGCGGCATCGTCACCTGGGAAACCCAGCAGACCGACTACCCCCGAACCCGCGCCGACCTGCCCAACCACGAACCCCGCGGCTGCGCCCGCGGTGCCTCGTACTCCTGGTATTTGTACAGCGCCAACCGGGTGAAGTACCCCATGATTCGCGCGCGCCTCTTGACGCAATGGCGCGCCGCATTGGCCGTGGCAAAGGACCCGGTCAGCGCCTGGGCCCTGATTGTCGAGAACAACGACGCCCGCAGCCAATGGGTCAAGCAGCGTGGCCTGGGTGGCTTTGTGCGCAGCACCTGGGACGAGGTCAACCAGCTGGTGGCCAGTGCCAATGTCTACACCGCCAAGAAATGGGGCCCGGACCGCGTCATCGGCTTCTCGCCCATCCCGGCCATGAGCATGGTTAGCTACGCCGCCGGCAGCCGTTATCTGTCGCTGATTGGCGGGGTGTGCATGAGCTTTTATGACTGGTATTGCGACCTGCCACCGGCCTCGCCCCAAGTCTGGGGTGAGCAGACCGATGTGCCCGAATCGGCTGACTGGTACAACTCCACCTTCATCATTGCCTGGGGCTCCAACGTGCCCCAGACCCGCACGCCCGACGCCCACTTCTTCACCGAGGTGCGCTACAAGGGCGCCAAGACCGTGGCCATCACGCCCGACTATGCGGAGATCAGCAAGCTGGCCGATCTGTGGATGCACCCCAAGCAGGGCACCGACGCGGCGGTGGCCATGGCCATGGGCCACGTCATCCTCAAAGAGTTTTACTTCGACAAGCGCTCTGCGTATTTCGACGACTACGTGCGCCGCTACACGGACATGCCGAATCTGGTGCAACTGGAAGAGCGCAAGCTGCCCGACGGCCGCACAGTGCTTGTCCCCGGCGCCTACCTGCGTGCCAGTGACTTCAATGGCAAGCTGGGCCAGGCTAACAACCCCGAGTGGAAGACCCTGGCGATTGACACCAGCGACAAGATCGTGGTGCCCAACGGCTCTATCGGTTTCCGCTGGGGCGCCGAAGACCGCGCCGACGTGGGCAAGTGGAACCTGGAGGACAAGGAAGCACGCCATGACGGCGACGTCAAACTCAAGCTGAGCTTTATGGAGGGCTCCGACGGCGGCGGCGCTGCCGACTACGAAGTCGGCGAAGTGGGCTTTCCCTATTTCGGCGGTATAGACACCCCCAACTTCAGCGCCAACAAACAGGGCGAGGCGCTCAACGACATTCTGGTGCGCAAGGTGCCAGTGCGCCGCATCAAGCTGGGCAAAGCCGGCGAAGAGCGTTTTGCGCTGATTGCCACCGTGTTCGACTTGACCGTGGCGAACTACGGCGTGGCCCGTGGCATTCCCGGCGAGAACGCCGCACTGAACTACGACGAAGACACGCCCTACACCCCCGCCTGGCAAGAAAAAATCACCGGCGTCAAGCGCGACCAGATCATTGCCGTGGCGCGCCAGTTTGCCGACAACGCCGACAAGACCAAAGGCAAGTCCATGGTCATCATCGGCGCGGCCATGAACCACTGGTACCACAGCGACATGAACTACCGCGGCATCATCAACATGCTGATGATGTGCGGCTGCATAGGCAAGAGCGGCGGCGGCTGGGCCCACTATGTGGGGCAGGAAAAACTGCGCCCACAAACCGGCTGGACGGCATTGGCCTTTGCCCTCGATTGGGTGCGCCCACCCCGGCAGATGAACAGCACCAGTTTCTTCTACGCCCACACCGACCAGTGGCGCTACGAAAAGTTGGGCGTGGAAGAAATCCTTTCACCCTTGGCAGATA
This sequence comes from Rhodoferax sp., assembly GCA_043758575.1. Classification (GTDB taxonomy): domain Bacteria; phylum Pseudomonadota; class Gammaproteobacteria; order Burkholderiales; family Burkholderiaceae_C; genus Allorhodoferax. Next base: position 9,802 of record JAYVNF010000158.1, on the reverse strand, counting down.
AAGAGAAATTCGGCGGCAGCCTGATCGACTACAACGTGCGCGCTGAGCGCATGGGCTGGCTGCCCAGTGCGCCGCAGCTGCAAACCAATTCATTCCAAGTGGTGAAGGACGCCACCGCGGCCGGCATGGACCCCAAGGACTATGTGGTGAAGTCCCTCAAAGACGGCTCCCTGAAAATGAGCTGCGAAGACCCGGACCACCCCGCCAACTGGCCGCGCAATATGTTTGTCTGGCGCTCCAACCTCTTGGGCTCGTCCGGCAAAGGCCATGAATATTTCATGAAGCATTTGCTGGGTACGACCCACGGCGTGCAGGGCAAGGACCTCGGTGTCGACGACGCCAAACCGGCCGAAGTGCAATGGCACAAGGACGCACCCGAAGGCAAGCTGGACCTGCTGGTCACGCTGGACTTCCGCATGAGCACCACCTGCCTGTACTCCGACATCGTGCTGCCGACAGCCACTTGGTACGAGAAGAACGACCTCAACACCAGCGACATGCACCCCTTCATCCACCCGCTGTCCACTGCGGTGGACCCGGCCTGGCAAAGCAAGTCGGACTGGGAAATCTACAAGGGCTTTGCCGAGGCCTATAGCAAGGTCTGCGTCGGCCACTTGGGTGTGGAAAAGGAAGTGGTGCTGACACCTTTGATGCATGACACGCCTTCCGAACTCGCGCAGCCCTTTGGTGTGCACGACTGGAAGAAGGGCGAGTGCAAACTCATCCCTGGCAAGACCGCACCCAGCGTTGCCGTGGTGGAACGCGACTACCCCAACACCTACAAGCGCTTCACGGCCCTGGGCCCACTGCTTGAAAAAGTCGGCAACGGCGGCAAAGGCATTGGCTGGGACACCAAGGTCGAGGTCAAGCAGCTCGCTGAACTCAATGGCAAGGTGCATGCCGAAGGTGTGACCAAGGGCATGCCAAGAATCGAAACCGATATCGATGCCTGCGAAGTGGTGCTGCAACTGGCCCCCGAGACCAACGGCCATGTGGCCGTGAAGGCCTGGGAGGCGCTGAGCAAGATCACAGGGCGCGACCACAGCCATTTGGCCATCCACCGCGAAGACGAAAAAATCCGGTTCAGGGACATCCAGGCCCAGCCACGCAAGATCATCTCTTCTCCTACCTGGAGCGGCATCGAGAGCGAAACCGTGAGCTACAACGCCGGCTACACCAATGTGCATGAACTGATCCCATGGCGCACCCTCACCGGCCGCCAGCACTTCTACCTGGACCACCCCTGGATGATCGCCTTTGGCGAGGGGCTGACCAGCTACCGCCCGCCTGTGGACCTGAAAGCCGTCACCGGCATCATGGACCGCAAGCCCAATGGCAACAAGGAAATTTCCTTGAACTTCATCACGCCGCACCAGAAGTGGGGCATCCACAGCACGTATACCGACAACCTGATGATGCTCACGCTCAATCGCGGTGGCCCGGTGATCTGGCTGAGCGAAGACGATGCCAAGGTGGCCGGCATTGAGGACAACGACTGGGTCGAGCTCTTCAACATCAACGGCGCCATTGCGGCCCGTGCGGTGGTGAGCCAGCGCGTCAAGGTGGGCATGGTGATGATGTACCACGCGCAGGAAAAAATCATCAACACGCCGGGAGCAGAGATCACCGGCACGCGCGGCGGCATCCACAACTCGGTGACCCGCATCGTGACCAAGCCCACCCACATGATTGGCGGCTACGCCCAGTTCAGCTACGGCTTCAACTACTACGGAACCATTGGCACCAACCGCGATGAGTTTGTGGTGGTGCGCAAGATGCGCAAGATCGATTGGCTGGACGGCGAAGCCGCAGCGACGGTGCAGGCTTAAGGAGTAGATGAAATGAAAATACGCGCCCAAATCGCCATGGTGCTGAACCTGGACAAGTGCATTGGTTGCCACACCTGTTCGGTCACCTGCAAAAACGTCTGGACCAGCCGCCCCGGCATGGAATACGCCTGGTTCAACAACGTGGAAACCAAGCCCGGCATTGGCTACCCCAAGGATTGGGAAAACCAGGACAAGTGGAACGGTGGCTGGATTCGCAAGGCCGACGGCTCCATAGAGCCCAAGCAGGGTGGCAAGTGGAAGCTCTTGATGCGCATCTTCTCCAACCCGAACATGCCGCAGATCGACGACTACTACGAGCCCTACACCTTCGACTACGACCACCTGCAGTCGGCCCCCGAGGTCAAGCACGCGCCGACAGCGCGGCCGCGCAGCCTGATCACGGGAAAACGCATGCAGAAGATCGAGTGGGGCCCGAATTGGGAGGAGATTTTGGGCGGCGAATTCAGCAAACGCAGCAAGGACGCGAATCTGGCCAACTTCGACCAGGTGCAAAAAGACATGGTGGGTCAGTTCGAAAACACCTTCATGATGTACCTGCCACGCCTGTGCGAGCACTGCCTGAACCCGGCCTGCGTGGCATCGTGCCCGAGTGGCTCGATCTACAAGCGCGAGGACGACGGCATTGTCCTGATCGACCAGGACAAGTGCCGCGGCTGGCGCATGTGCGTTTCCGGCTGCCCTTATAAAAAGATTTACTACAACTGGAAAAGCGGCAAAGCGGAAAAATGCATTTTTTGCTACCCGCGCATCGAGGCCGGCCAGCCTACCGTGTGCAGCGAAACCTGCGTGGGCCGCATCCGCTACCTGGGCGTGGTGCTGTATGACGCCGACCGCATTGCCGAAGCCGCCAGCGTCAAGGACGAGAAGGACCTGTACCAGGCCCAGCTGGACATCTTCCTCAACCCCAACGACCCGGCCGTGATTGAGCAGGCCCGCAAGGACGGCATTCCCGAAACCTGGCTGATAGGCGCACGCAACAGCCCGGTCTACAAAATGGCCGTGGACTGGAAGGTGGCACTGCCCCTGCACCCCGAGTACCGCACGCTGCCCATGGTCTGGTATGTGCCGCCACTCTCGCCCATCACCAGTGCGGCGAATGCCGGCCACATCGGCGTGAACGGCGAGATCCCCGACATTGCCCAGATGCGCATCCCCGTGCAGTACCTGGCCAATCTGCTCACTGCCGGCGACACCGCGCCCGTGGTGCGGGCCTTGGAACGCATGCTCTCCATGCGCGCCTACCAGCGCAGCAAGCACGTAGACCAGGAGCAAAACCTGGCCGTGCTGGAGCGGGTGGGCCTGACCGTGGCGCAGGTGGAAGAGATGTACCAGATCATGGCCATCGCCAATTACGAAGACCGCTTTGTGATCCCCACCAGCCACCGCGAATACGCCGAGAACGCTTTTGATTTGCGTGGCGGCTGCGGCTTTTCGTTTGGCAATGGTTGCTCGGACGGCGCGTCGGAGACCAGCCTGTTTGGTGGCAGCAAGCCGCGCACCATCCCGATCAAGTCCATGGTTTGAAAGATACAAAAAATGAAAACCAACCGTTACTCCCTGCGTGCCCTGAGCGCCTTGCTGCTCTACCCCGACGCCGAGCTGCGTAGTCACTTGCACGAACTGGTGCAGGCTATCGATGCCGAAGCGGCTATTCCTGCGGCCCGCCGCGACGAGCTGCGTGGCTTGGCGGCCGAGCTCAAGCGCCAGGACCCCATGGACATCGAGGCCCGCTACGTGGAAACCTTTGACCGTGGTCGCGCCACCTCGCTGCACATGTTCGAGCACATCCATGGCGACTCGCGCGACCGCGGGCCGGCCATGATCGACCTGACCCAGATGTACGAGAAGGCCGGCCTGTTCCTGGCGCCCGAAGAACTGCCCGACCATTTGTGCGTGGTGTTGGAGTTCGCCTCCACCCAACCGCCGCAACTGGCGGCCGAGTTTCTGGGTGAGATGGCCCACATCCTCACCGCCGTTTTCAGTGCGCTGCTGCAACGCGGCAGCCCCTATGCCGCCGTGGTAGCGGCCGTGCTGGAACTTTCCGGCCAGCGCGTGCAGGCCGTGGCGATTGTGGCCGACGAGGCCATGGACGATGTCTGGCAGGAGCCCGAAGCCTTTGATGGCTGCAGTACCAAGGGGCAGGCCAAGCCGGGCGAGGCACAACCGATACACATCGTGCGCAAGGCTGCCGCGCCCGTCGTGGCCGCACCCACACCCGCATCCGTTTTTGCCAAGGGCACACCCGCACAAGCCCGGGCCCAAGGAGCACGCATATGACTTACCTAGACCAATTGCTGTTCGGCTTCTACCCCTATATCTGCTTGACCATCTTCCTGCTCGGCAGCCTGCTGCGCTTTGACCGCGACCAGTACACCTGGAAGAGCGATTCTTCGCAGCTGCTGCGTGCGGGTGAGTTGCGCTGGGGCAGCAATCTGTTCCACGTCGGTGTGCTGTTCCTCTTGGGTGGCCACACGGTGGGCATGTTGACGCCGCACTTTTTGTACGAGCCTTTCATGAGCGCAGGCAACAAGCAGATCATGGCCATGGTGTCGGGTGGCGCGTTTGGCGTGCTGGGTTTTGTTGGTGTGAGCTTGTTGCTGCACCGTCGCCTGAGCGATGAGTGCATCCGCATCAACTCCAAGACCAGCGACATTGTTCTATTGGTGCTGTTGTGGTTGCAACTGGCATTGGGTCTGGCCACCATTCCCTTGTCGGCCCAGCATCTGGACGGCAGCATGATGATCAAGCTGGCCGAGTGGGCGCAGCGCATCGTGACTTTCCGTTCCGGCGCGCCGGAGTTGTTGAACGAAGCCAGTTGGGTGTTCAAGTTGCACATGTTCCTGGGCATGTCCATCTTCCTGGTGTTTCCGTTTACGCGGCTGGTTCACGTATGGAGTGGGTTTGGTGCCTTGGCTTATGTGGTGCGGCCTTATCAACTGGTGCGCAGTCGGCGCATGGGGCTGGTGGAGCGTGAGCCTTTGAGTCGGACCCGGGTTTAAGTCACTTGGGCGCACTTGGGTCTTGGGGGCACGCTGTGCATAGGGGTCGCGGGACTCAGGCCGACGTGGCACTCAGCGCCGTCCGTGTCCCCCGCCCCTGCGGGGCTCCTCCTTGACCTACCGGCGCTGAGCGCCACATCGGCCTGAGTCAGCAAACAGTGTTGGCGCGCAATGTCTTCCAGAACGTTCTTAACGATCAACAGAAAGAAAAAAACCATGACGACATCCCAAACCAACAGCCACGGTTGCGGTGGCGGCGGCACCTGCGGCTGCGGCTCCAAGTCCAACGGCGCAGCCCAAGCGGCGAGGCAAGAACAAGTGGCCGCCTTTGAAGCCAACTTCGCGCAAGCCCCACAAACCGAAACCATCGCCATGGTCAACGGCATTGCCCTGCACGCGCCAGGCCAGCGCCCCGACACTGAGGCCCTGCGCGAACTCGCCTATACCGAACTGCTGCGCCAACAGACCGTCAAAGCCGGCCTGTTGCCACGCAAAGGCGTGCTGGCCGCGCCTGAGCTGAACGAGGCCGAACGCACAGTCATCGAGTCCATGGTGGACGCGGCAGTGCAAGTGCCCGAGCCCACACCCGAAGAATGCCAGCGCTACTACGACGCACGTAAAAACCAGTACGTAGTGGGCCAGGCCGTGCACATGCGCCACATCCTGTTTGCTGTCACACCCGGTGTGAATGTGCAGGCCCTGTCCGTACATGCCGACAAGGCCCTGATCAGCCTCCTGGGCAAGAACGTGCCGCTGGACCTGTTTGGCAAACTGGCCGCCGAACTCTCCAACTGCCCCACCAGCACCCAAGGCGGCGACCTGGGCTGGGTGGGGCCGCAGGACTGCGCGCCCGAGCTGGCCAACGTGCTGTTCTTCCAGACCGAAACCCCAGTCGGCCTGGGCGTGCAGCCGCGCCTGATCCACAGCCGTTTTGGCTTTCACATCATCGACGTGCTGGAGCGACGCGACGGCCGCGCACTGGCCTATGAAGACGTGCGCGAGCGTGTGGCCGCGCAGCTGAGCATGCAGTCGCGCGCCAAGGCGCTGCACCAGTACATGAGCCTGCTGGCCGGCCAGGCCCTGGTGGAAGGCGTCACGCTGGACAGCGCCGACTCGCCCCTGGTGCAATAGGGATTTGACGGCGGAGGTGTTCATCCCTGATCCAACGCAAAGCCTGCGATTGCAATAAGGCCAAAAATGCTTCTGCTCCATGCGTGGCACACTCGCTGTCCCCCGCAGTTTTGCCAGCGGGCGTTGAATACCTGAAAGAATTGAACCATGAAACGCGATCGTTCCGCATCCTCCGTCAAAGACAGTGAAGTACAGGCCATCAGTTTCGATGTGCTGAAAGAAAAATACCTCAAACCCGGCGAGACCGGCTATGAGGACGTGTTCAAGCGCGTGGCCCGCGCCCTGGCCAGTGTCGAAAAAGAAGAGCTGCGCGCCCAATACGAGGCCGCCTTCCTGGACAACCTGTACGCCGGTGCGATTGGCGCCGGGCGCATTATGAGCGCCGCCGGAACTGACATCCAGGCCACCCTGATCAACTGCTTTGTGCAGCCCGTGGGCGACTGCATCCAGGGCGTGGACGACGGCGGCTACCCCGGCATTTACGAGGCCCTGCGTGAGGCCGCCGAGACCATGCGCCGTGGCGGTGGTGTCGGTTATGACTTCTCTCGTATTCGCCCGCGCGGCGCCGAGGTCAAGGGCACGCACAGCATGGCCTCGGGCCCTTCCAGCTACATCAATGTGTTCGACCAGTCCTGCTCCACCGTGGAGAGCGCGGGCGCCCGCCGCGGTGCCCAGATGGGCGTGCTGCGCATGGACCATCCGGACGTGCTGGACTTCATCACCGCCAAGCGCACACCCGGGCGCTGGAACAACTTCAATGTCTCGGTGGGTGTACCCGATGCCTTCATGCGCGCCCTGGATGACAACCAGCCCTGGGAACTGGTGCACCGCGCCAAGCCCGGCGCCGAGGGAATTGCCAACGGCGCCTACCAGCGCGCCGATGGCCTGTGGGTGTACCAGACCCTGCCGGCGCGTGAGCTGTGGGACACGGTGATGAAGAGCACCTACGATTTCGCCGAGCCCGGCATCCTGTTCCTGGACCATATCAACGAGGACAACAACCTGTCCTACTGCGAAGACATTGCCGCCACCAACCCCTGCGGCGAGCAGCCGCTGCCGCCCTATGGTTGTTGCGATCTGGGCCCCATCATCCTGACCCGCTTTGTGCGCCATGCCTTTGGTTTTGATGGCATTGCAGGCTTTGATTTCGAGGCCTTCGCCAAGTCGGTGACCACGCAAGTGCGGGCCCTTGACAACGTGCTGGACGTGACCTTCTGGCCGCTGGAGCAGCAGCGCGCCGAGTCGGCCGCCAAGCGCCGCATTGGTGTCGGCTTTACCGGCATGGGCAATGCGCTGACCATGCTGTGCTTGCGCTATGACAGCGCTGAAGGCCGCGCGATGGCCCAGCGCATTGCCACCTGCATGCGCGACGCCGCCTACAAGGCCTCCGTGGCCCTGGCACAAGAGAAGGGCGCTTTCCCCAAATTCGAGGCCGACGGTTATCTGGCCAAGGGCACCTTTGCCAGCCGCCTGCCGGCCGACATCCAGAAGTCCATCCGCAAGCACGGCATCCGCAACAGCCATTTGCTCTCGATCGCGCCCACCGGCACCGTCAGCCTGGCCTTTGCCGACAACGCCTCCAACGGCATCGAGCCGGCCTTCTCCTGGATGTACCGCCGCAAGAAGCGCGAGTCCGACGGCACGACCAGCGAGTACGCGGTGGAAGACCACTCCTGGCGCCTGTACCGCGAACTTGGCGGCGATGTGAACCAGCTGCCCGAGTACTTTGTCTCGGCGCTGGACATGGCAGCGGCCGACCACATCGCCATGATGGAAGCGGTGCAGCCCCTGGTGGACACCGCCATCTCCAAGACCGTCAACGTGCCGGCCGACTACCCCTATGACGATTTCAAGGGCCTGTACCAGCAGGCCTGGCGCGCCCGCCTGAAGGGCCTGGCCACGTACAGGCCCAATGCCATCCTGGGCTCGGTGCTGGACACCGGCACGGTTGCCGCCAAGCCGGCTGCAATCGTGGACGTGCCGGTAGACCCGATGCGTACCGTGATCGAGAAACGCCCCAAGGGTGCCTTGTCGGCCGTGGCCGAGAAGATCGAATACTGGACGCAAGAGGGCCACAAGACGCTGTACATCGTCGCCTCTTTTTTACCGTTGCCCGCGGCAGACGGCAAGGGCACGGTGCAGCGCGCCATCGAGTTCTTCATGCCCCTGGGCCAAAGCGGCGAGTCGCAGCAGTGGATTACCTCCTCCATGCGCATGCTCTCGCTGGCCGCACGCGGCGGCTTCCTGGAGCGCGCCCTGCGCGATATGCGCAAGGTCGCCTGGGACCGCGGCCCGGTGCGCCTGGGTACCTACGAAAAAGCCGACGGCTCGCTGGTGCCCTTGTGGCACGACTCGGAAGTGGCGGCGATTGCCTATGCCATCCAGCAAATCATCCAGCACCGCAACGAAGCGGCCGCGCATGTGGATAGCAAAGCCGCTGTGACGCCGGCTTCCGTCAGCCAGGCCCTGGCCGTACCTGCTTCCCCCCCGGCCATGGTCGGCAAGAAGTGCGGTGAATGCGGCGCCTATGCAGTGATTCGCAAGGACGGCTGCGACTACTGCACCCAGTGCGGCCATGTGGGAACCTGTGGATAGGCTGTAGGAACGCCGCATGACCGAAGCCGTGTGGGTGACACCATAAGCTGCAAATTTTGTGACATAAGTTGCAATTTATGACAGCATAAGTTGCATTATTATTTTCCCAAGGTCCCGACCGGTTCTGCTGAATCGCCGGGACCTATTTCTTGGAAACAGCTGGGTTTGACCGATGTCGCGTCATATTGAGCTGTAACCGGGCCTTATGAGCAAGTTGTGCAAACTCTCCGCAGAGCGGCCCTGGAGATTCGAAAAAGCATCACTGATGCATGTGCATAAGTTGCCAACGGCACTTCTAAGATTACGTACGAGCTTTGCTCAGGAGAGTCGCTGCGTCAGCCTCTGAAGGGCGTATCTCGACTTTCCGGTGACAGTTGGGACATAGGGCCACTGAATTCTCTGCACTGACTGCGCTGCCGGTGCCATGCGGGTGTTGATCATGCTCGATGAATTTCAGCACTTTTTCGATAAGGGCACGCAAAAGATCTTCCACGACGCTTCGGACTGGCTGAAGACAATGGTCGACAGCACTAAGGTGACCCTGGTGGTGAGCGGTCTCGAGAGTTGTCTGCCCGTGCTCCGCCGCAACGAACAACTATCGGGGCGCTTCCTAGCGCCGGTCTATATGCGGCGATTCAACTGGCTGGACGATACAGGCAGGCAAGAGTTTCTGGGCATTCTGGAGGCGTTCAACGGTTCGATGTCAAAGCACTTCGACATGCCCCCGTTGCACGGCGACGAGATGGCCTTCCGATTTTGGTGCGCCTCTGGCGGACTGATGGGGCACCTGACTAAGTTCCTTCGTCAGGCGGTCTGGGATGCCTGCGATGAAGGCAAACGCACAATCACACTCGAACAATTCGAATCCGCGCACAAAGCGGCCATCTGGGCGGAGTCAGGCGGCATCATCGTCGACTCACCATTCGATCGGAAGTTCTCGGTCGAACCCACACAAGAAAAGATCGCGTTTGGCCTTGCCGTAGGCGTGCGCGAAGTAGATACGGAACCCCAAAAGCGTGGGCGCAGCAAGCGCACCGGCCGGGAGGATCCATTGAGCCAGGTACTCAGGGGCTCGGGGGCGTAGGTGACCGACGGGCTTCTACTTCAGACCCCGGATCCTCTTCCTAGTCCTACTGTGTCATAAATTTAATCTTCGACTTACCCAGTGGCAATGAGGGCAATGCCCCAGGTCGCTGGCGAGTACGACGCTCAGGCGCAGACGTAGCG